>JAGVWS010000042.1 GCA_018304165.1 Candidatus Pacearchaeota archaeon | reverse complement strand
CCGAAAGAATTTATCGGCACTCCTGCATCAGTCCTCAAACCGGGGTTGATGCAAGCAGCAGCTAGCGAAGAAAAGATTGCAAAAGCCAAAACAAAAAATGCAGAGGAAATTACCATTTTCCTAAAAGTAAAATTCCCAGCTACCATAAAATTCATCCTCTTACTTTACCTCGAAGAAATAAAAGTGTTTGCGTGATTTTTTCCTATTTGATAAGAATTTTCTCTTATCTTTACGAAAATTTATCGCGATTTTTTTTGAAATTGTTGTTTGGTTCGTAACTACCTTGCTCTATTTGATAAATTGCCTACTAATGCAAACGAAAAATTGGGTAGAATTGATGAGTGACTACAGTTTTCAAATTTGTGGTCACCTTTTCATTTTGTTTTCAAATAGCTCCTATAGTCCTTAATGTATCGCTTAATCACATGCATCGCAAATATATGATCTGCTTTTTTTAGTTGCGATCTCTCTAAGGCAGTATAGTAAGAGTTTCTATTTTTGTAAGTAATGCTTAGCATAGGGTAACCATGTTTATGCAACACAAAATTCATCACTAGCCTACTTATCCTCCCGTTGCCATCGCCAAAAGGATGGATGCTAACGAATTTGAAATGCACTAATGCAGCCAACTCAACAGGATGCAATTTGCCTTTGTTTTTATTATACCATTTGAAAAAATCTTTTAAAAGAAAATTCAATTCAGCGGGAAATGGCAATTCCACTTTACTTCCGGATATCGCAACTTGATAATTTCTTATTCTTCCTGCTATCTTTGGTTTCGTGTTTTCAAATAATAACCTATGCCAATTTAATACAGTTCCAAGATTCAAATCACCTTTATGTCCTAGCATTAGATAAAAGACTTTCTTGTGTGCCTCAGACTCTTTCACATCTTCTATTGGTTTTTCTCTTGGTGTTATTCCTTCCTTTAAAAGATTGGCTGTCTCTCTTAATGTTAAGGATCCACCTTCAATTCTGTTTGTGTTATAAGTGAATTTTATCATGAAATTTTCTAAATATTTTTCCTTTATTTCATTCGGCATTCTCCTGAAATCTTCAGAAAAATTTCGCTTTATTTCATCGATTCTGCTAAACCATTTCTCCTGATAAATTTTACCCAAAAAATCTGCTTTTATTTTTTCTATGTTTTTTGGAATCTTACTGCCTAAATACAATTCTTTTTTCTCCACTTTCTTCCCGATTTTCATAGTATGTTCCAAGTAGAAGTATTCCTTGTTGCCAATCTTTCTTTTTCTTATTGTTGCCATGATATTATTTACCACTACTTATATTTAAAATTATTGTTTTTTAACAAAAGGTAGGGGTAAGAATATAAATGTTCGTTGATGAATTGCTGTTGAATGAAGAAAAAGAAAGAAAAGAGGAAAGAAGTGAGAGATTGTCATCGCCAAGATTTAAATAGCCCAAATGTTAATATGTACATATGTCATTGAGAGTTGAATTGGATAAGGAATTAGAAAGAAAATTCAGAGAATTAGCAATGCGTAGATATGGATATTCGAAAGGCTCTATCAAAAAAGCCACAGAGTTGGCAATCAGAAGATGGTCTGAAGAGATTGTTAAAGAAAAACCAGCTAAAAAAATTAAAGATCCGGTTGAATTAATGGAAGGTTTATTGGTTGAATTAAGAGGGAAAAAAACATCTGTAGAATTACAGCATGAAGCTAGAAAGTTGTGGTCTAAAATTGCCGAGGATTAAATATGTTCTTTATTGATGCTAATATTTTTCTGGAAATACAGTTAGCTGACAAAAAGAAGGAGGAGTGTAAAAATTTTCTTAGAAAAGTGAATGGTGGTGAATTTTCTGCTATCACTTCAAATTTTATAGTTTATTCTTCGTTACTTCAAATTTACAATAAATTCAATTCTGTAGAAAGAATGAAAAAGTTTATTTTATCCTTGTCTGGCATTGAAAATCTGGAAATTTTTGCACCTAATATTGAAATAATTTTAAAAACTCTAGATAAAATGAAAGAATATAATCTAGATTTTGATGATGCACTTGTTGTTGCTTCAATGTTTGCAAATAAAATCAAAAAATTGGTTTCTTTCGATAAACATTTTGATAAAATAAAGGAAATAGAGAGAATTGAACCAAAAGATGCTCTATAAATTATTGCAAGATTTTAAGATCTTTTTCGAAGAAATTTCAAAATAAATTTTATTTCTGTCATTCTGTTAAAATGAATCGCTTGATTGAATTTTTTAAGAAAAAAGAAAGAAAAAGGGGAAAGAAGTCAATTTGTTTGTTTGGACTTTCTTTCCGGTACTAAGTTTAGACCGCTCTTGCGAAGATGTATATCGTACCTTGATCGAATAGGCCGATACATGGCGTTGGGTATGTCAATCTGAACCAACACTCTGCCCACGAACCTACTGTCAAGAACGAGAGGTGGTTGAACGGCCATCCGTTCTCTTCACCCAACAGCGACTCAGAGTTTTGACACTCTGTGTTGCTATTCCAGAATTTACACGATAATGTGTCGTCTGGATTGTCTAGGTCTTCCCATTCGTTGCCGAAGAGTGATCCTATTTTACATCTGTACTCGATGTTGTCTGACTCAAGTACATTTGTATCAGGACACTTTGCTGGACCTTCACTTGAAACCAAGTCTGATCCTGCAATCCATACGAACAGAATTACTCCACCCTCAGCCTCATTTGTAACAATGAGGTGGTTGGTTGAATAGACTGTCTGTCCGGATGAACCGTCAGCGAACGAGATTGGACCTCCGTCCGAAGTCGTGACGTCGACTAGAATCTCTGGGTTGAACCAGATGAAATCTAGAGCGCCTCTACCTTCGTCTCCATCTTCGTCAGTTGCGACTACTTCTACTGGTAGCAATCCTACGTCGTCTTCAGTAGCAGTGTAGATACACTGGAAGAGCTTGTCATACGCAAGGTTGAATCCTTGTGGAGTTCCTGCAGACTTTGCTGGAGGCTGTTCCAAAAGATCACCCTCGATATCGTGTCCGAACCAGTCGTAAGAGTATTGTACGCCTACTGATCCGTTTGGTAGGTATGTGTAATCACCTGTAATATCGTTACACAATACCTTGACTTCGCCATCAACTTCCAGTACAACTGGGGAAGCGATAGCTTCAACTCCGTTTGTGTGTCTTACTGCAACAAGCGTACCTACTTGCTCACCTGTGAAGAGATACTCGTTGAACCTGTCACCGATTATCTTCACACATCCGAACTGTTGTCCGGAAGGTGGCATAGAACCTCCTGGCAATGGATCAGAACCGGAGAGTTTTCCTCCCTTGTCTGGGTCACATATGTCCAGGACTTTCTTTATTAGGTATACTTGTGGATGCTCGTCAACTGGTCCAGCACCTATGTCAGTTTCACCGGCATAGACGCTAGAAGTTGTGAGCAATGCGACTAGGACTACTAGTGCACCGGATAAGATCATGTTTCGGGAATTCATCTTATCACTGAGTAGGAATTTACAGAGGAAACTATTTATAGACATTACTTGTTACTTTCTAATGATGTTACTATAAACTATAAACATTGTTCCTACCGCGTGGGAAGTTCCTTTCTATATGTTGAACGGCGCGCAAGTAGGAATTTTTTTACATTTACAGGAAATGTAAGGCTTGATTGAAGAAAAAGTATCTTTAATAGCGTTACTCAGTGTTTTTAGCTTATTTTTACTCATTTTGAAGTTTTGATAAATAGTTTTCTAGATCTTTGTAATCTTTAGATCTGTCTAAAAGACAGACAAGAATGATTTTTGAACCAGTAACAACATAAATTAATCGAGTTTCTTTTCCTTCAATGTTCAACCGTACTCTGAAAACTTTTGAATAAAGTTTAGAATGCAACGGTTTGAATCTAAAAGGATTTTTCTCTATTAGTTCTGTTTTTCTCTCAATTTGTTTTTTATACTTCTCTGGCAGTTTATCAAATTGTTTCTTAAATGTATCGGTTGCTTCTGTTTCGAATTTCATTTCAAGTCCTTGAAAAGTTCTTTTTTACTGACTAGTTTACCTTTTTTGATGGAAAGGTCTATCAACTTATCAATCAACTCAATTTCCTTCGGCGTGAAACTTTCATCATATTTTCTTATCATAACTTTTTCTCTTATTGCGTCTGTCGCCAATTCCTGCAAATTTTTGTAGTTATGCTTCTTCACATATTTCTCTGCAGCTTTTTTCAAATTGCTTGGCAATCTCAAATTAATTTGTGGTTTCATAGATACCAATTGGTATCTTCTGCTTATAAGCTTTTGTTAGGATTGTTGATTGACCTTTCTTGAATAATTTCGCAGAAAGGCATTCTATATACTTTTAGAACTACTCACAGTGGTGCTATACGTTTAAATATAAGTAATACGGTATTACTTTTCATGAAAGTCAGAACAATTAAGGGTGTGGACGACGAGACGTGGAAAATTCTTAAAGAGATTGCAAGCAAGCGAAAACTGAAGATGGGCGGCATGCTGAGGGAAATTGCTAAAGAGTACAAAAGAAGACCTTCAGATGCTTGGGAAAAGATACTGAATGCGAGACCTATACTCACTGAAAATGAAGCTGAGAATATGCTTCGTCTGGTTGCCAAGATGAGAAAGGAACGTGGCTATCGGGAGTTTTAGGGATGCCAGCGATTGTAGACACATCAATTCTGATTAAGCATCAAAAAGGAGATGCCAAAATCAAAAGGGAACTTCAGTCTGTGTTTGAACGTTATCCGGCAACTCCCTTCATTACTTTTATAAGCATGTTTGAATTCTTGATGGGTATAAAATTGTGGACAAAAAATAAAACAGAAGCAATAGATTTTCTGAAAAATTTTAATATAATAAACACGACAGAAGAAACTGCTGAAATTATGGTTTCATTAAAATCAAAATATGACAAGCAGGGAAAAATATTTTCGTTATCTGACTTGATAATAGCAAGTCTAACAATTGAGAATGATATGGTTTTAATTACCTCGGACAAAGATTTTGAAAAGATTGAAGAATTAAAAAGGAAATGATTTAATTTTTAGCTAATTTTTATTTTACAAATGAGGTTTTTTTCCTAGAATGAATGAGGTGCGCCATTGTTTTCTCAAGCTTTTCTATATTGTTTTCAAGCTTTTGCATTCGTCCTATTATTCCAGTCATCATCTCGGCAAGCAGCGCGTAGTTCTTCTCGAGCTCAATCAATAGTTCTTCTCGAGCTCAATCAACCCAAGCGACTTCGGCACGGCTGCGCCCGTTATTATCTGCTTCATCTTCGCGTCATCAGAACTCAGTCTTTTCTTCCTTCTTCGACTCAGAGAGAGCCTTTTCATGACTATAAGTTGGTTGCAGCAAGTTTTTAACTTTTTTGCTGGACAATCAGGGAGAATTTTCTGTTTGATAATGGCAGGGCCAAGGCGGATGTTTGTTGTAAGTATTGCACGTATATATTAGAAAATATATTTTCCAGACGATAGTCACAATAATTATTCTTAATTACATGCCTTGAAGCTGTAGTTGCTTAAGGAGAATAAGTTGTTGTGGTCGTTCCGCAGTTCCCGCTTATTGCGCACTGGAATGCCGAACTGCTGGATTGCTGAACACCGTCGGATGAAGTAGACAAAGAGCTTGCCGCACCGCAGTCACCTCGAGGGCACTGGTTGGTCTGCAGAGCGCAGTTGACCGCGCCGCAGCTTCCTTCCAAGCAGCTGTAAGTGCACTGCTGGTCAGGATTAAGGCAAACGTTCTGCCCTCCGTAGTTGTTGGTGTTGGCACCGCACGTCCCACCGCATCCGCGGCACTTCGTACAGCCTGCAGTGATGCTGCATCGAGTGATAGGACAATTGTTACAGTTGACGTTGACGCTGAGAGAGTCCTGCTCGCCC
>JAGVWS010000041.1 GCA_018304165.1 Candidatus Pacearchaeota archaeon | reverse complement strand
ATTAAATTTGATATGTTCTGGCTGTCGCAGACAGCTTCTCTGCCGTTATCTTCTGTCGTATTTCTTATTCCATTATAATAAACGCCATTAACATAGAGAGTTAGCCCATCATCAAATGTATCAGAATTGCCATCAATAATATAACATCCATCAGCAATATCATATCTGTATCCCTTTGCATCGTACAAGTTAATGGTCGGGTCCAGAGTCGCATTTACATTACCGCACTCGCCGCCTACGCACCTGACGCCTGAAGAAAAGTCAAAGAAAGCATTCTGCTTTACGCTTTTCAGAGTTGTTGGGTTAATAAGGTAAGACTCTAATCTGCCGAAAGGGACAAGCCACATTTCAGAATATGTTACCTCATTTAGCTCATTATTTTTGCATGTTACTTCTAACTTAAAGTCGCCAGAATCCTTTATAGTTATATCTTCATTGTCTAATATCCAGAAATCTCCGGCTTTTGCTGTTGTCGTATTATCAAAAAAGGTATTGTTGTCATCCAGATTCTTTAATCTGAATCTTGCTTCTGTTATGTTTGATGTTTCATCAGTGCAATTGACCCTTACTCTGCTTAAAGTATCATCATAAAGGATGCTAGAGCAATCTGCAAATGTCCCGTTCTTCTCGCATTCAGGCTTATTTATTATAAAAGTTGTGTTTATAATGGTAATATTAACTTTATCAGTAATATTCTGAGTAAGAGGATAATTCATTCCATTGTAAATTGTGAAGAATTCATAACTTTTGTCTGCTTCTCCTTTTGCATTTACCCTCCATGTGCTGTTGCATACATCTCCATCATTCATATTCTCGCAAACTGCTGGATTAAGGTCAATTGTATAGAATGGCGTGCCATTGCTCATTGGGACAATGCCTTTTGCTTTCTTTTCAAAGCTTGGGGGATAGAAAGTAACTGCCTCTCCTTTGTGCATGTCAGGTGCATCATTCTCTATCAGCAAGTATTTGTTTCCTGTTGAGCCGTAATTTATCCCAATCTGGATTCCTGGAGCATATGAAGCACTGGAAGCATTGTATTGTATCTTTATCCTCCCATCCTCATACAAAATAACCTCAAAAGTGAAATTGCTTCCGCTTGGGGAGAAATAATCCAAGTCTTTGTACTCAACAACAAATCTTTTCGGATTGTCATAAATTTTGTAAAATACCTTTGTCCAAGCCCTGACGTACATGTCTTTGTTGAAAGGAGCAACAACCTTGTAGATGTCAGAAGGCAATCCTATAGATATGATGCCTGCATAATCTGATGTAAAATGGATTCTTCCGTTAGATGATACATAAGCAGTACTATAATTTACTCCATAGAAAACAAAAGTAAAATTAATTGGAGCTGTTAAATAACTATCATCTGCTGTACTTCCATTCCATAAAGGAATTCCCTCCCCGTTTGTTATTATTTCTTCCCAGATAAAAGAGTCCCCGCCAGGCTCTGATGAATTATAAGCAGTATAATTATATCCGTCAGGGCCATAAGGGTCTAAAGTTGCGCTCACATTGCCGCACTCGCCACCTACGCACCTGACGCCTGAAGAAAAGTCAAAGAAAGAATTTTGCTTGACATTTTTTGGCGCAGTCGGGTTAATCAGATAAGGCTGCAGCATTCCGAAAGGCACAAGCCATATCTCAGAAGATGTTGCCTCAATTGACTCATTATTTTTGCATTTCACTTCTAATTCAAAATTGCCGGAATCTTCTATAGTAATGTCATCATTATCCGCTGTCAAAAAGCCATCTTCTGTTGTATTTGTTGTTAAATTAAAGAAAACTTTATCGTCATTTAAATTTTTTAGCTTGAATCCTGCTTCTGTAATGCTTGATAATGAGCCATTAAAATCAGTGCAGTTCGCCCTCACCTTTGTAAGAATATCGTTGTAACCGATGCTTGAGCAATTTGCAAACGTTCCGTTCTTCTCGCACTCGATTTTGTTTATTTTTGGCGCCGAAGTTGCAAGTATCGTTTTTAATATATTAATCCTCGGAAAAACCAGCCCATTGTCAGGGTCTGTAACATATTTGCCTGGATTATTTTTTAACAAGCTTTTAATCTCGTCTGGCATCAGATTATTGTCATACTGCCTTAATAATGTAGCAGCCCCCGCAACATGCGGGGTTGCCATTGAAGTGCCGCTCTTTGTACCATAGCTATTGCCGATTATAGTGGAATAAATATTCACTCCGGGAGCTAATACATCCAGAATTGGTCCTGTGTTTGTAAAGCCTGCAATAACATCAAAATCATCTGTTGCTCCGACAGAAGTTGCATTTGGCGAGCATCCGGGATAGCTAATTCCGTTTGAATGATATTCATTTCCTGATGCTATGGAAACGAAAATGCCTAAGCCATATGCAGCATTGATTGCGCTGTCTATCCAAGTTGGGCAGCTGCTTCTGTCATATTCGCCGCCATCGCCTATGCTCATTGTAATGACTGAAATATTATAAAGAGCAGAATTATTATTGCACCAGTCCATTCCGGCAATCATAGCAGAGCCATTACAGCTGCCTCCAGCGCTGCATACTTTTAGCGCAGCAAAATTTGCATCTGGGGCAACTCCTTTAACAATTCCATTCGCTCCCACTATGCCAGCAACATGCGTTCCATGGCTATTATCATCCATCGGATTACTGTCAAAATTATAAAAATCATAGCCCCCCAAAACCCTGCACCCTGTTCCAAAACAGCCGCCCAAATCCGGATGGTTATAATCAATGCCGCTGTCAACAATGCAAACAGTCTGCCCCCTGCCTGTTATATTTACTCCGTTTTTTTGCAGTTTCCAGACTTCGGTTGCGTTTATTAATGGGACGCTTACATCAAGGAGCAGTTTAAGCTCCCCGTCAAAATAAATTTTCTTTACAAAGGGATTTTTCTCCAGCTTATCCAGCCCTGCCTTTGTAACTTCTCCTGCAAAGGCATTTACTGTATTGTATTTATATTTGACATTAAATTCTGAAGAGCTAAGCGTAGATAATACTTTGTCTTGATTTTCTTTTATTCTTGCATTTAATTTTTTAATGTCCTTTGTAAAACCAGAATCCTGCAATTCAATAATTACGGGGATTTTTTCTCTTCCTTTTATTTCATTTCTCACTTTGATATCAATTTTATCTGTTAGTTTTTCTGATATATTTTCAGTATTTAAGATAATAACTGTTTCAGGGGGGTTTTGAGATGGCAAAGATATTTCGCCTGTTTTTTCGGCAGTTTCTTCCGTATTAATTATTTTACTGATTTCTGTTTTGCCGCTTTCTGCATTTGCATTTAATGTTTCATTAGAATAAGACAAAATATTTGTTGATGATGTGTTTGTTGCATTGTCAGACATAGGCCTGTTCGCTATAACGGCTAAGATTATAATTAAAGCTGTCAAAACTGATGCAGAGCCTTTAATGTTATTCACTCCTTTATTGATGAAGTATCTGAAATCTTTATAAACAGAATCCACCACATATCATATTTATGGATTGTGTTTATACAGGAACACCACTGATAATACCACTATCTAAAGATAAGTGGTATTCCAAGTATAAATTGAAAAATTCTGCAAAATTAACTATAGTCAGAAATCCCATGGCAAATACCAGAAACGCTGCAAATTTCATTGCCTAATTTTATGGCGCAAACGAATAAAAAGGCATTATGGCAAATAGAAATATGGCAAAAAATTTTGATTTATCCTTCATCAAAAAGAAAAAGCCCCTCTATGCTTTGCTGCTTATTGTTGCTATACTGGCAGCTTCTGCATATTTGATAAGAATTTTCATGAAATAAAAATTATATATATCATGAAAAAACATATTCTACAAATGGAATTAAGCTACTGGGACAGGGCTGCTGGAAAATATTCTGACGAGATAGTAAGCCCTTTTTCCGAGGGCGTGAAAAACCCCATATACAGGCATCTGGAAAAAATAGCTTCAAAAAATCTTGTTGTGGCTGACATAGGGACAGGCATAGGCGCTATCCTGCCGTTTCTTTCTGAAAAGTTTGGAAAAGTATTGGCAACAGATATATCAATGAAAATGATTCATGAAGCAAGGGAAAAAAATAAGGAGAGAAAAAATATAGGATTTTTTCTGATGGACATGAATGATATGAAAAAAATTCACGGCAGCTCGGATATAGCCATATGCGCCAATTCAATAATAACCCCTTCTGCAAAGGAACTAAAAAAGATATTTTCCGAGGTTTTTAATGTACTGAAACAAAAAGGCATTTTTCTCGGCATATTCCCCTCCATGGAGGCAATACTTTACGAAGCCATGCTGGCGCAGGAGAGATATCTGAATGAGGGCTACAGCGAAGATGATGCCCTGAAACTGGCTAAAAGGCATATAAGGAATTTCAGGTGCAATTTTGTTGCCGGGACCTACAGGCATGATGAAATAGAACAGAAACATTTCTACAGGTTTGAATTAAATTACAGGCTCAAGAGCGCCGGCTTCAGGAACATAAAGATATCAAAAGTCTCATATCCCTGGAGCATTTCAGAAGATTCGGGCTATGGCAATTTCTACGGCAAGCCAGAAATATGGGACTGGTTTGTATATGCGGAAAAATAATTTACATCAACGAATAAAGAACTTTTTTTCCTTCCTTGATTTTTTTTATCTTGCCCTCTTTTTCCAAATAGACTATCCTGCTTTTTACAATTCTGGGGTTTGAATGTATTATTGTTAATAGCTGATTGGCTGTAAGTTTTTGCTCCGATAAAAGCTTCAAGACAAGCACATCTATAACCGAATTTATCGCATTTGCAGCCAGAGCCAGCGCATTTTTCTTTTGCTCCTTCAGAGAAGCAGGAATTCCTGACTTCGCTACGGCAAGCTTTGCGCCTGCCAGAGCCCTTGTCAATTGTTCTAATTCATTCGCAAAAGAAAGGCAAGATTTGAGCTCATTGATGCTTTTCGATACCTTTCCAAAGCCGGAAAGGTTCAGCTTCAGCGCCTTTTCCACTTTTGCCTCGTTTATCTGGTTGAAATCAAGCCTTGTCTTTATTTCCTTGATGTTCTCAGAAATATCCTCCATCCCTTTATGATGATTTATTTTATTGACTGCTATAGTCAGTTCATCAAGGGAATTTCTGATTTCAGAAGCATAATCCAATTTCGCCCCCATTTCCCTTACTGCCTCGCTGATATTATCAATGATTTTTTTTATTTCTGCCAATGATTCATCCTCTATTTCTATGGAACCGATGGCTGATTTTATTTCGTCAAGATAAATATTTTCCCTTTTGTTCAGCTCATTGATTTTTTTATCAATTGCAAGAATATTCTCCTTTATTTTTGTAATTTCTTCCGACTGCGAAACAACGCTATCAGAAATCTTTTC
>JAGVWS010000040.1 GCA_018304165.1 Candidatus Pacearchaeota archaeon | reverse complement strand
CCGGCTCTGTTTCTTATGCCGGTGAGACATACAAGCCAGTGATACTCGGGTTTTCTGCCGACTTTATGACAGACACGCTTGGGCTCGTGGTGTCTGAAGGGGCATCTTTCGGCGAGGCAGAAATAAGGGCTCGTTCGAAGGTGGCGGTTATCGGCAGAAAAGTTGCAGTTGAGCTTTTTGGAAACAACAATCCAATAGGTGAGCAAATTCAAATAAAAAATAATAAATTCAGAGTTATCGGACTTTTTGAGAAGAGGGGGCAGGTAGTATTTTTTGATGTAGATGAACTTGTTCTTGTCCCATATTCAACAGCCCAGACTTATTTAAGTGGAAATGATTACTACACTCAGATAATTGCCAGAGCCGTATCTCCGGAAAAAGTAGATGGTGTGGTTTATGATATTAAAAGAACCTTACGCGATCTTCACAAAATAGATGACCCCGAAAAAGATGATTTTTATGTTCAGACACAGCAGGGCCTCGTTGAACAAGTGGAAAGTATTATAGGAGTGTTCACTTTATTTTTGTCACTTGTCGTGGCGGTGTCACTGGTTGTCGGAGGAGTTGGCATTATGAACATAATGCTTGTTTCGGTAACAGAGAGGACGAAAGAGATAGGACTTAGAAAAGCAGTAGGGGCAACATCTAAAGATATTATGCTTCAGTTTTTAACCGAAGCGGTAATTCTGACATTTGCCGGCGGGCTCATAGGGGTAATCATAGGCGTCTCTCTTTCATTTATGGTTTCCGTTCTGGCAAAATTAATTGCCGGATTTGCTCTCTCATTTGTCTTCCCGATTGTGCCGGCACTCGTCGGAATATTTGTAAGTGTGCTTGTCGGTGTGGTCTTTGGTATATACCCAGCGCGTGAGGCATCTAAGAAAAGCCCGATAGAAGCGCTTCGGTATGAGTAGACAGAATAGAGTAGACTGTAGTCAGATGTCAAAGAGCTAAAAATATAAATCTGTTTTTAGCTTATCGTCCGTTGTCTACTGTCTACTGTCTACCCATGTGCTATACTAGTTGAAAATTAATTTTTAAAAATATGAATGGAGAAATAAAAAACGAATCAAATTTACAGAACACCCCAAATGTTCAAAATAGCCAAAACCCGTGGAATATACCAATTGCTATAGTGATTGCCGGAGCTCTTATTGCTGGCGCGGTTTATTTTTCCGGTACGTCTAAAGTTGCCGAAGATAATCAAAATAACAATGAACAGACTGGGGCGATTGCCCCAAGCCCGGTCACTAGCGCTGACCATGTTTTTGGTAATCGAAACGCTAAAATAAAAATTATTGAATATTCTGATTTTGAATGCCCATTTTGTAAATCTTTCCACACCGTTATGAAGCAAGTCATTGACGCTTATGGTAAAGATGGACAAGTGGCCTGGGTTTATCGTCATTTCCCAATAGAACAGCTTCATACCAAGGCAAGAACAGAGGCCATAGCATCTGAATGTGTCGCTGAGCTTGGTGGCAATGATGATTTTTGGAAATTTGCCGACAGATTTTTTGAGCTTTCGCCGTCAAACGACCAAACGGATCTTAATGTTATAAACCAGATTGTTAAAGAGCTTAATATTGATAGTGCTAAATTTAACGAATGTATGACTAGTGGAAAATACGACAAATTGATAACTGACAGCTTCAATGAAGCCATAAAAACAGGTGGAACCGGAACCCCATGGTCCATCATTGTGACCGAGGATGGGGAGCTCTATCCGGTAAATGGACTCCAATCATTTTCAGTCATGAAAGAAATATTGGATACACTTCTTAAATAAACCTCTGATAAAATGTTTGATAGTTTTCTCAAGATATTGAAAGACAAAAAAAGTGTCTTAATCTTTGTTGTTTTCCTGATTATTTTTCTGTGGTTTTTTGGCAACATATTGAATCTTGGGCTTCTTTGGGCGCTAACAAAGAACAGTGGTTTCATAAGCGCTTTCTCCTTGTCTTTAAACTTGGTTGATTTCTGGACGACTAACTTTTCTTTATATAATCGCATTCTGACTCTGGCCACAATTATTTTACTTTCTTTGGACATCTCGCTTATTTATTTCTACTACAAAAAGTCCGTAAAAAGATTTTCAGGTGGTGGCTTTCTCGGCTCTTTTGCCGGTCTCTTGGCTATCTTTGGCGTTGGTTGTGCTTCTTGCGGGAGCGTCGTTCTTACCGGTCTCTTGTCGTTTTTTGGCGCTTCGGCTCTTTTGTCATTTCTACCATATGGTGGGGCGGAAGTGGCCGTTATTGCTTTTCTGCTCCTCGTTTGGTCAAATTTATATATGCTTAAAAAAATATCCGATCCTCTTGTTTGCCAACAATCTTAAACTTTAAGTTCTCTATTCTTTTTGTTATTATTTGAGTATGGTTTCCGACAACAATAAAAGTCAAAATATAGCAATATTCATAGTTATTTTGTTAGCCATAACATCTGGAGCAGTTTTAATCTGGCAGTCCTTCTTATCTGCGAAGGCGTTGGATTTTAGTTATGTTCTTGATTCGGATTCTACCAACACACAGGAATATGAGAAGGAGGATCTCAATATTAAATTTTCTTATCCGGACGGCTATATTTTAAAAGAGAGAGAAACCGGTAATGGTGAAAGATTTAGATATTCAATAACCTTGCTTGAAGATACCGAAACCGTGAGGGCAATCCTTAATGGTGAAATGAGTGGTATGGAATATCCACCAACAATTAATGTTGATATTTATCAAAACAACCTTGACAAGATGACTCCGGAGGAATGGATAAGAAACACCAGTGAGTCAAATTACAAATTATCAACCGGCAAAATTCTGAAAATAAACCTCCAAGGCGAAGAGGGACTTGTGTATAAATGGTCTGGGCTCTACGAAGGGGTGACGACGGTCTTTGGCGACGAGAGATACATTTACGCCTTCTCGGTCAATTTCTTTGAAAGAGAGGATAAGATTTTTTCAGATTATGAGAGTGTCCTCTCAAGTTTATCGTTTGAGTAATTGTTATAAAGAAGGTAAGATAGTGGCGTGATGAAAAGCAAGGACTTGCGACGAATAGAGCCGGGTCTCTTTTTCCCAAAGTGGAAAATATCGGATATTAAGAGATTGGCCAAAAATGCCCTAGATGAAAAAAGGGTTTTTATTTATTCCATAAAAAACATAAAAGCCAAAGATAGAACCTTTGAAAATGCAATATATGCTATGGAAAAATCTGATTATAAGGTAGGTGATATTCTAAATCAGATTGAATTTTTGCTCTATGTAAGTCCGGATCGGTCTGTTCGCTCCGTTGCCGAGAAGTCTCTAAAAAAACTGAATACAGATTGGCTCAATTTACAATACGATGGTGGGCTATATAAAGCAATTAAAGAATACGAAAGTAAAAAAGTAAGATTAATTGGGCCTGACAAAAAGCTATTTATGGAAACACTCAGGTCATATAAAAGAATGGGTTTTGGTTTGCCCAAAAATGAAAGAAATAAACTAAAATCGAATTTAAAAAAAATACACAACCTCTCTACGCTTTTCTCAAAAAATATCAATGAATATAAAGATTTTATCTTAGTGGACAAACACGAAGCAGAAGGTTTGCCGAAGTCGTTTCTGGGAAACAGGCCGTTCAAAAATGGCAAATATAGAATTTCTCTTTCTTACCCTGATTATTTTCCATTCATGACTTACTCTAAAAATGAAGAAAAAAGAAGGGAGTTGCAGAACAAGTTCTTTAAAAAAGGCGGAGCAAAAAACATCCTAGTCCTAAAAAAATTACTCAAACTAAGATATGAAAACGCCAAAATTCTCGGTTATAAAAACCCGGCAGAGTATGTCATAGAAATAAAAATGGCTAAACATTCAAAAAATGCTTGGAAATTCTTAAATAAATTGAAACCGACACTTAAAAAACTTTCAAGGAAAGATGTAGAAAAATTAACCATTGAAAAACAAAAATATACAAAAAACAAAAAGGGAAGCCTCCTGATACATGATGTGGCATTCTACGCAAGGATTCTCGAAGAAAGAAGCTTTAATCTCAACAAGGAAAAAATTAAAGAATATCTACCACTTAAATCTGTTAAAAATGGTGTCTTCGCTATTTACTCAAAGTTATTCTCAATCAAAATCAAGAAGGTTAAATTAGAGAAGTGGCACAAAGATACAGAAAGCTATGCGATTTTTGATAAAAGTGGTAAAAAACTAGCTTATTTTTATCTTGATCTGTTCCCGAGGGATGGTAAGTATGGCCATGCCGCAGCTTTCAATATTATACAAGGTAGAGAAGTGGACGATGGTTACCAGATGCCGGTCTCGGCGCTAGTTTGTAATTTCAGTAAATCGACCAAAAACAGACCATCGCTACTTAGTTTGGTGGAGACATCAACCTTTTTTCATGAATTCGGACATATAATTCACCAAACACTCACACAGGCTAAATACTCTTCTCAAAGCGGGACACAGGTCGCTCGTGATTTTGTAGAGGCCCCTTCCCAGATGTTAGAGAATTGGGTCTACGAACCGAGAGTGTTAAAAAAGATTACATCTCATTATAAAAATAGAAAGAAAATGCCACTTCTTATGATTAGAAATATAATAAAGTCTAAACACTTTCAGGAAGGGTATTCTACAGCGCGACAGTTATATTTGGCGATGTCTGATTTGACAATACATACGAAATATCCCAAAAAATCAATACCAAAAATTTTTGACCAAATCTCATACGAGATGACTAGTATCAAAATGCCAGAGGGGAATATTTATCCTGCGGGCTTTGGGCACCTTGTTGGTTATGAGGCTGGTTACTATGGTTACTTGTGGTCAAAGGTCTATGCCTCGGATATGTTTACTATGTTTAAAAAGGGAGGGATTTTCAATCAGAAAATAGGGATGGATTACAGAAAAAAAATTTTAGAGAAAGGTGGAAGTATCCCAGAGATTGACATGGTCAAGGGTTTTCTTGGCAGAAAACCAAACGAAAAGGCCTTTCTTAAAGACCTCGGTATTAAATAAATATTGGCGCCTACTTGTCTCGTCTTAACGGGGCTTTTTTGATTATACGCATTGCTTCATCCAAGCTATCTGTAATGGTATACATGGACATATCCTTTTTATCTATGGCTTTGTGGGCATTGTACATATTTTTTAACATGAACTTGTTCAAAGGTAGCCAATAATCACTACCGAAAAGAATAATTGGTACGGGTACTATTTTCTCAGTTTGAATTAGGGTCACTATTTCAAAGAATTCGTCAAGCGTGCCGAAGCCCCCCGGGAAAAATACAAATGCTTCCGCCGAAAAGGAAAGAGCCGCTTTTCTGCTGAAAAAATAAATGCTTCCGCCGAAAAGGAAAGAGCCGCTTTTCTGCTGAAAAAATAATAAAATTGCAGAGAGTCTGTAGTGTAATCATTTTTTATCTGGGAGTGTTGCAGGGTGATATTAAGACCCACGGATTGCCCACCGGCTTCATAAGCGCCCCTGTTAGCCGCCTCCATAATACCGGGTCCGCCTCCGGTAATTACCGCATAACCAAGCTCTTTAACAATTCTACCGGCCAGAATCTTGGCCTCCTTATAATGACGGCCAGTCGGCTTTGTCCTTGAAGAGCCAAAAAAAGTTATCGATTTGGGATAATTTTTAATAAAACTGAAGGCGTTCGCAAACTCTGCCTTTATTCGGTCACTTCTCTTTTTTGCTTCTGCCTCGAGTTCCTCAATACTGAATGGCTTTTTATGCACTTTAGCATCCGGTCTGTTTATTTGCTTTTTTTCTTCTGGCATTAAGATTTCCTTTTAGTTTGTTATAATTTAATTATATCAGATATCTTATGTTTTTTGAAAAAGATTAATGATTAATCAACTGGTTTTATTTGTTATAGGATTTTACTTTCTAATCAAGGGGGCCAAAATCCTTATAAATGGTGCTACATCTCTGGCACGCATATTCGCTATGCCGGAGTGAATAATAGGGCTTGTTATTGTGGGCATAGGTACATCTGTCCCGGAATTTTCTATAAACTTAGCGGCCGTTTTCGGGGGATCCCCCGGTCTCGGACTTGGAACGGTGATAGGAAGTAATACTTTCAACATCCTCTTCATAATAGGAGTTCTGGCTGTTATTTCTCCCATTGTCTTTAAAAAAGAGTATTTAGTCCATGATCTTTTATTTAATGCCGGGGCCATCTTCGTGGCCATATTCTTTGCGTTTCTACCAGTCCTTGGGGGCCCATATTTTTATGGCATTACAAGACCGGAGGGGGTTGTTATTTTCCTGTTGTTTATTGCTTGGCTTGTTTTTGAAATTGGTCGAGGTAAAGAAAAAGGAGAGGGTTCATCAATAGAAACCAAGTTTGTTGGTTTTGGTTCTGCTGTTGTGATGGTTCTTGTTGGTATAATCGGAGTTTTCATTGGCGGGCATTGGGTTGTCTCGGGAGCAGAAACTTTGGCAAATGCTCTCAACATTAGTCGTTCGCTCTTTGGTTTAAGTATTGTTGCTGTGGGCACATCTCTGCCGGAGCTTTCGGTGTCTATCAGCGCTCTTTTGGCGGGCAAGAAAGATATTGCGGTTGGGAATATAATTGGCTCCAATATATTTGATTTTCTGGGGATACTTGGAACCGTGTCTTTACTTCGCCCCATACCGTTCCCGGAGAATATGTCTTTTGATATTTTTATGACGGCCATTGCCACAATTCTCCTCGGGGTCGTTGTCTTTGTCGGGAAACGCTATCATATTTCAAGAAGCCAGGGACTCTTTTTTATAATAATATATTTAATATACCTGTGTAGTTTATTTTTCTAGACTTCACACAAAATATATAAAATGCAAATTACCTAAAAAATTTTTAGGGCTAAAATATCCACCTCGCAATTATTTCGTATCTTCTATCACAAGTACGTGTTTTATTGTGTAAATAAATAAAAGTCCAAGTGCCACGAACATAAAACGCAGATCAATAACAAAAAACAACAAAAGCACAATAATCGGCACAAGCGCATAAGAGGCAGGTCCGATCATTCGAAACAAACTTATTATTTCAGAATCCTCGGCGTTTATTTTTTTGAAAAAATAAGTTTCACTCATTATTTCTATCATACTAACTCCAACTCTGGTTATAAAGAGGATTAGAGCCCAGAGCGCGATTGAGAGTCCGAAGTCCATTGATAGAAACATGGTTGATACGCCGGTTATGACAAATCCCAAAACAAGCATTTCTTTCTCGCCGTATCTCTTATCGGCAAGCTTGCCAAGCGGAAGTTCAAATAGGGCGAAAGGCAAGACCATTATGGTGAATATAACACCTATTTCCGGCCAGGAAAAACCAATATGTTCATGCATATAAATCGGCAGATAAATTGCCATAAAAGCATAAAATATCCGTAACATAAGTTGGGCTATAAAGACACTGCGCATATTTTTATC
>JAGVWS010000008.1 GCA_018304165.1 Candidatus Pacearchaeota archaeon | reverse complement strand
AAAAGAAATCTTTAGATATTATTTTATCGAAGATAAAGTTGCCAATTATCGCCTTACAACAACTTAAAAAATCAATAATTTAAATAGATGGGAAGAATTATGGTGTAGTGTAGTTAACTGAAGAAAGGTGGGTTCATATCACAGAGTCTCATGACTATATGTCCGGACTTAGTGATTCAGTTTTAGAATGGCCTCGGCAAAGGACGGCGTATTCTTCATCTGGGACGAGTGTTGTTGCGCGTAAAAAGCTTAGATTGGTTATCGTTCTAAGATGCCTTGCAAGTGCGAAAGCATCAATCTCATCGCTTCTTCTGCCAATAATCCAATCAGAAAAAGCAACAGCAGCCTCTAAATCTTTTAGTATATCAGTCATTTTCTCCCCTGTCAAAATCTGCAAGGTAAGCAGGATCAACTATGAGTATTTCTTCAGAATTTATATCTATCTTTGCTTCTAAGACTAAGTTTTTCTCTATGCTCATTTTTAATTACGATTTCCCTGATCCTTCGTCTCCTCAATCATCACCCCATTTTTATTTTTTCTATATTATCAAAAAATAAAAATAAAAAATTAATTAATGCTTAGTAGTAGCTTTCGCCGAACGATTCTTCAGTTGCTTTTGCCGGCTTTCTGGTTAACAGCACTATCAAAACTACAAGCAGCACTATAAATACAATAGCAAGCACTACTGTAAGTATGACTGCGCTGTTTCCTGAAATTCCTGCTCCGGTGACATCTGCTGTTAAAGGAACTCTCTCAACAAGCCTGCCGTCTTTGTAAACATTGACAGCAAAGCTCTTCGTTCCGCTCGAAGTGGGCGTTACAGTAACCTTGACTGTTCTGCTCGAACCAGCTGATACAGTAACAATCGGCTCATCAACTCTCACGCTCAATCCTTCAACAGTTTCTGCAGAAAGCTCGTAAACTGCTATGCTCTTTCCGGAGTTGACAAGAATCAAGTCGTAAGATGCTTCGCTGTTTCTTGAGACTTCCTTTGTCATGACTGGAGCCAGTGCTCTTGTTCCTGCTGCAGAGCTTGAAACTGCAAGAGTTTCAGTAACTTTGTCGCTGGAATCAGAGTTGAAAGTTTCTACTTCCACATTGTAAATGCCTGTTTCAGCTCCTGAAGGAATTGCGACATAGAGTCTGCCAAGAACGGCATCCTCTTTGTCCTCATCTTCTTCGTCATCTAAAGGAGTCAAGTCTCCGAAGTAAACCTTCTTCTCTACACCAAGCTCTGGAATTCTTACCCTGACAAAATTGTCATCAAGCCTGTTAAATCCTCTGTTCTTAATGACAACGTCTATGGCCAGAATATCTCCCGCAATAGCTGTCCTGTCAAAGTCAGCAGACAAAATTCTTACATCATAAGATTCTCTCTGCACTCTTATCGGGAATCTTACTTCTTTGAAATCAGTCTTAGACTCAATTCTAACATTAAGAGTGTAGTCTTCAGAAAGATCAATGTCTGAAGGAAGCTTAACAGTCAATTCCTTATGGTAAGTACTGCCGTTAAGCAACCCAAACCTGAAAGTTTCAGCTTCAAGGTCTGACCTGAATCCGCTGATCCAGACCTTAACCCTAACATCTGATGTGTCAGCAGAAGATGTGAAAGTCACTTCAACCGGAAGTGTCCCATCGTTCATAGCAGCAACAGTGGTGGTTCCGCCATGCAAATTGCCGGAAACATCAACATCTCCAACCTCAACGTTTGAAATATCAACGTTAAGAGAGCTGCCTGCTGCTGCAACAACTGCTACTAAAGCAATCAATGCAATCAAAGAGACAAAAATTGGTTTTGCTTTCATCTTTTACTTTGTTTAATTTAGTTATGATAGGCAGCTGTAATAAGTTTATAAACTTTATGATGGTAACAAATTTTTGTAACTATCAAATGAGAGTGATAGTGAGAGAGTGATGAAACAGAGAGGAGATCAATTCTCTGAGCGATAGTGGCACTAAATTATTTGTTGGATTATTTATTATATAGCAACAGACTTAAATATTTGTTGGATTATTTATTATAGTATCTCCGATGTAAACTCCATTTAGCAATTGGCTCA
Organism: Candidatus Pacearchaeota archaeon; assembly: GCA_018304165.1. Classification (GTDB taxonomy): domain Archaea; phylum Nanobdellota; class Nanobdellia; order Pacearchaeales; family GW2011-AR1; genus JAGVWS01. The sequence continues at coordinate 19,698 of JAGVWS010000008.1, read as the reverse complement.
GGAATTAACCATTAACTTTGATCAGCTTAAATAACCTTGCTCAACGCTGGAACTTATTTGCCGTTGTTATTAACTTATTATCATCATCGTATCTAAATTATTAATGTAATCTCCCCATAGCACCATCTTTATACTATTTTAATTCATTCATCGGAGATACTCTATCAGACTATTCTCGTGAATTCCCGGCTTACCTGCCCTATGTTCTCCAGAAGATAAGAGTGCATCTTCTGTATCAGCATGCTTTGTATTTCTTCCCTTAGAGAGCCGTGGCAGCGCTCAATATCTTTCTGCGGAGATTCAACTATGGAATAAGGAAGATAACATATCATATCCCTGCCTTCAAGCTTTAATATCTCCATGCTTCCCCTTCTTAACTGCGCCAGCTTGACATAAATCTCGCATTGGTCTCCGGCAGAAGCGCCTTTTATTTTGTAGTACCATCTTGCATCTCCTGTATCTTTCATGAATTCTGCTCTTTGGCATGCTGACAATGCCAGACTAAAACAGGAATCATCATTACACACCTTTGTGTAAGTTATTTTAAAGAGAATCAGGGATAACACTGCCAGTGCAGCAATGAAGAATATTGCAACTACCAGCCTCTTTTTTTTCTTCACACTAAGCATGATTTAATGGGGAAAAAAGAGTTTAAATAGTTTAATAGTAAGGATGCTAGCTTAGACTTCGGAAATATTCAGCTATTCTTCTTGCTAACTCGTAAGCATCTCTTGTTGGTGAGCGAATGCCTTTAAAGAAATCGTTAGGCATCTCTGAACCGGTAAATATCTTTACTTTTCCTTCACAGAAATCAATACTAACATCTCTGCTGTTTCTATTGTCTGATAAATCCTCATAAGTGTCTTCTCTTACTTGTTCTAGCAGTTCAGGTGTCATGTCTTCATGCAAAGGATTATATCTTAATGCCACTTCTTCACTAAAGAATGTTCTGTATCTAATTATTCTATCCAATGTAGGCAAGTATTGTTTAGGGTCAGTAATTTTTCTAAACCTTTCAACGTTTTCTTCACTGGGAAAGACTGAATACTTCACATCAAATCCTGCAGTACTTATTTCTGTTACTCTATAAACTAAATGGCGATCCCAGTTCATAGGAGCCTTCTTCCTCGCTCTCATTCTTGCTCTTATATCTAGCACAGCAATCTCTTCTATTTCTTTATCAGACATATTTTGGATTTGTGCATAGGCTTCTTGTGTCTCTTCATGAATTAATAACCTATCAATAAAAGGAAGACCAATTCTTGCTAAGTAGTTTTCAAGGCGTAATTCTAGGGGTGTTAAGTAAGTCATTAAATGAATTAAAAGTAAGAACTATAAATAGATTATTGTGATTTCAGTATCTCCGATAAATGCTCTTATAGCAAATAGAATTAGTGTAGTTAAGAAATAAGTGGGCTGTAAATAAAGCAAATGTCATTTAACGTCAGGATTATGAGAAGTTTTTCGACTGAAGGGAGAAAAATTTGGGTGAAGAAGTTTGCAAGACTTCGGAACCGTTAAATCGCGGTTATGTCTGGGTGAGCGAAGCGATACATCAAGAACAATAATCAAAGGGCAATTTCTATATATCAAAGCTGAAGGCTCATCAAATAAAAGAAGTCCTGGGGTCGCCGTTCCTAAATTATTAATGGCTCACTTTCTGGCTACTTTCCATAGTCCGTCAAAGAAATCAGAATATTGCTTTGCGATGCTCTTTGAGGTAATAAGAATGCCTGAAGGTTCACCCTCCAATGAAATAATGGCCACTTTATCATGGATTATGGAAGTATTAGGCGGCAAAGGAATTGATAAGTATCTTTTAATATTTCTGGAAGATTTAGTTGCTGCATAACGATTCTTTTCACTAAACAAGCTTCTCGTATCAAGCCTTTTATCAACCCATATCTTCTTCAAAGGCCCAAAGATCTGCTTTCTAGACTCCGCATAAACCTCAGGATTATCAACAGAAAAATTTCTATAAATTTCTCCCTTTTTAGCATCTTGAAGTAATTTTAGCATCATAGTTTTAATTCCCTTAACTCCTTTGAAGAATTCTACTCCCTCATTTTCTGTTCTTCTTTGTTTAGCTTCAAGTTCTGGCAGGATTTTGAGATATTCTCTTTTCTTGAGCTCAATATAATCAAGAATGTTTTTAGGGTTGCATGCTCTGTAATATTTGACTTCACTCTTTCTAACATAAGAAACTAGCCCCCTCTTGATTAATGAAGAAATGGCATGATAGGTGGAGGAGCTTTGAAGCCCAGTTTTTTCAATAATCCTTCCAGCTTTAACTTCGCCCAATTCTAATAATGTTAAAAAGACCTTAATCTCCACATTTGAGAGACCTATATCCTCCAGTATTTCAGTGTTCATATCTTCAATTATACTCTTTACTATATAAATATTACTCTCCAAAAATGTTGAGCAATCATATTAATATTCTTTCTAATTATAACTTTTATGAGAAACAAAAAATCAAGAAACATAGAGTTCAAGGTTCTGCTAGAAGAATGGACTGAATCAGAAAGAGGATGGGGTACGAGAGAAGACGGCGCTAGTATCCATCAAGATAGAGAAAATCATGATAAGTATATAAGAAGTTATTGGGCGGGAATGCCGAAAACCGTTCCTAATGAATACTCTTTCCCAGGCGGAGAACCTATAGAGATATTTGTTGATAAGAAAACTTTTGATGAAGTGCAAAAGCATGGCAGTGTGAGGTTAGGTGAAGGAAGTTATTTAGAAAGAAGAAAAAAGTGGCGGCGTGAAGTATGAAAACTTATTTTGTTAAATATTGGAGAAACGATGGTGAATGGCATAGTGTCGGTTATGACCTTACTCCAACATTTGTTTTTGAAGCAAGAGATGATGGTGGAGCAAGAAAATTAGCTCTTGGATATATTATTATAAGCAAGAAGGAGGGAGAAGATTTTTGGATATCCAAGCTCTTTGAATTTAATTGCAAGGAAGTAAAAATACGCGATAAGTTTTCTGACTCGAATTCTGCTGCTCAGCTTGAAGAAAAATTGAGGGCAGCTAATTTTATGCCTTTCAATGAGGGGTTCTGAAATGCTAAGTTTAGTTGAAAGAGCTGAAATCTTCGCTACTAAAACTCATTCAGGACAATTAAGAAAGGACGGCATAACTCCTTATATTGAGCATCCAAGAGCAGTTGTAAGACTTCTAATGGAAGCAGGAGTTAATAATGATGATATTTTAGCATCAGCATGGCTTCATGATGTAATTGAAGATTGCGATGTAATAATTGATGAAATAAAGCAAGAGTTCAATAATGAAGTTGCAAGAGTAGTTGCTGCATTAACAAGAGATTGCAGCAGAGAAGAATACAGTGAGAGGATTAGAAAAGCCGACTTAGCAGTTCAATTAGTAAAAATCGCGGATATGGTTCATAATTGTCAAAGCATAATTAAGGAAATTCCTCCGGAAACTATTAAAAGAAAAATTTATGATTGCAAGAAGCTCTATTTTGAGTTATCTAAGAAAGTTTCACCATATCTTTACAAAAAATTAGAGGAAGCTACTGGTCCTTGGATGAAATAGTTTTTACACGCTTACTAAATTAATTATCTTATCTTCTCAAATTCTTCTCTAGTTAATTGCAAATCTTTCTTGATAATCTTATTAAGCAATCCTGGACCAATATCTTCTCCAGGATGATTAGGAATTACTGTTGTTCTTCCATTTGGATGCCTAAAGAACATGTGGCTTCCTTCCTGTCTAATAAACTCAAAACCTAACTTTTTAAGAATTTTTGCTAATTCTACCGCACTCAAATGAGGTAGCTTGCTCATTTAGACCTCTAATTGTTGTATGCCCATAAATGTTCCACTAATCTCTGGCTTTTGAGATTTAAGGTATAGTGATATTGCCTCTTTAGTTCTTTTCATTAATTCATCAAGTGTCTTAGCCTGAGTGTGACATCCCGGAAGTTCAACTACTTCAGAAACAAACCATCCCTCTTCATCTTGCTCAATAATTATGTTAAATTTTCCCATATTAATAATAAGAAATCACCTTATTTATACTTTATGAATTTAAAAATTTGAGGAATCACACGCTCACCAGATTGATGCTCGTATCAACAGGCGCGAAGTTCTTTGCGATTATATGGCTGACTCCTGCGCGTTCGGCGCTGTAAATTATGCCGGGATTTACGGAGCCGTCAATTATTATTGCATAAACCTGCTCTCTCGTCCTTATCAGTTTTCCTGAAATGCCTAAGGACGGGGCTTTTCCTATTACTTCAAGTTTTTCATTTAGGAAATAAGCAGACCTTTCTCCCTCTATTTCCTTGGCGAGGGATTCTATTTTTTTCATATCAGAAGGGGTTAGCTCTCTTGATTCTGTTCTTTTTTCTGCTCTTCTGGCTCTTTCTTTAGAAGCATCTTCGCTGCCGAAGTTTTCTGTTCTTTCTCTTGAAAACCTCTCTCTTGAAGTTCTTGAAGGCCTCCTGTTCATTGATGAAATGTATTCATCAACGGATATTTTTTTGCGGAGGGCATAAAGAATTTCTTTTCCTGTAAGCTCCTCAACCTCCTTTCCATCCGGAGCAACAGCAATGTATTTTACATTTGCGTTGTCAACTACATTCTTTATTATAAGCTGTCCGCCTCTATCACCATCAACAAAAAGAGTTACTTCTTTTTCCCTGCTTAGCTGTTTGACTCCTTCGGGCAGTTTCGTTCCGTTCATTCCGATTACGTTTGTAACATTATTTTTCAGAAGAGCAATGACGTCTGCCCTTCCCTCAACAACGATTAATTCATTTCCGCTCAAGTCTCCTGCCGGGAGCTTTTCATCTCCATACTCCTGAAGCTTTGCTATCTTTACAGATTCCTTGATGCTGTCTGACATATCCCTGCTTTCAGGAACACTGCCCTGAAATTGCTCAAGAAGCTTCTTTGCCCTTTCTAAAATATATTCTCTCTTGCCTCCCCTGACATCCTCTATCTTTTCTATTTGTATTTTGGAATCGCTTGGACCAATTCTTTCAATAGTTTCAATAGCTGCTCCAATTATAGTAGTTTCAGCTTTGTCAAGAGCAGAGGGAATTATAATCTTGCCCATGGTCTTGCTGTCTTCATACTTGAGTTCTACATCAATCCTTCCAATCTTACCTTCTTTTTGAAGCTCTCTCATTTCCAGCTCGCTTCCAAGGAGGCCTTCAGTCTGTCCGAATATGGCTCCGATTACGTCAGGCTTTTCAAGCCTTCCTTCCGCGACAAAAGAAGCATAGACTGTGTATTTAATTGATACCGGGCTTATCTTTGCCATATAATCTCCTGTCCTGCCATAATGGCGGGACTATTTTTAATTTGATTTCCTAAGAAAGATATAGCCCTATAAACCTCAATTTTAGGCTTTATAAACCCTATTAACACCTTAACACTAATCTAAAGTTTTTAACTTGCTCTACTCTGCTCTAAAACAAAATGAGCGTGATGTGATGTGTGATTAATACTCATGATCTATAATCACTATATCTTTCTTATAGGGAGATATATCTCTACCTTTTTAAACCTTTTGGATGCATTGCTGTGTTGCACAATTGAGCTAAAACCTTGACAAACCGAACATTTAACCTTTTCTTTCATAAGAATATCAGGCGCACGAAAAGTAATTAATTGTTTAATAGTAAACTTTATATACTAAACAATTAAACAATTAATATGAGAGAAAGAGTAACAATAGAAGCGATTTATAATATGGATGGTGATAAACTTATAAATTATCCTGAAGGAGAACTTTTTGATAGAACCCTTTCTGACCAAGAGAATATTGGGGTAAGAATAGCCAGTTTGGGTACTAAGAATGGGGGAGTTATATTAGTGGGACAAAAAGATTTAAAGGGGAGCGGAGAAATAGTTGGAATTAGTGAAGAGGAATTTCAAAGGACGTTTTCTCAAGCAATCAGTAACGTTAAGCCTGCACCATTAACACAGTCTAAAATTATTGATTATAAAGGTAAGAAGCTGGCTCTGATAGAGGTCAGGAATGTTGGGGAGCTTAGGCCTTGTGCTTATAAAAAAACTTTCTATGAAAGGAAAGGGGAATCTTGTTTGTCACTTCAACCAGAAGAAGTAAGGCGCTATCATCTTGTCTATGGGGGTGTTAACATAGAAAGCTTGCCCACCCACGCTTCTGAAAATGATATAGATAATGGGGAACTCAAAAGATATGCTGAACTCTTAAGTAAAGATGAGCAGACTATCTTAGAGAGTATTATAAAAGATGGCTCTCTTACAATAAGGGGTGTAGTTGTGTTATCTAGGAACCCTGTCAAATATGTTGAGGGAGCATTTATTGAAATTCAAAAGTATGATAATATCCTGGGTGGCCCCCCAGTTCCTATAGGCGCCTCAATAAAGTTATCTAAACCTGCTGGCCCCCTTATAGAGGAAGCTACCCAGATACTTCTACAAAACTTGCCTGTTGAAAGGAGATATGATGGTGCAAAAATGGCGGAGTCTCCTATAATTCCTGTTAGTGTTATTCGGGAGGTAGTAACTAATTCTATTGCTCATAGAAATTATCGGAGTAATGAACATGTGAGAATAAGAATATTTGCAGATTGCTTTGATGTAAGTAATCCTGCGGTAGTTTCAGAAAAAATGTGGAGTGATATATTAGCTAATCATACTACCTACCACCCCAATGAAGGGCTCTATACCTTTCTTAACCCTAAAAATTTATATGAGGGAAGAGGAGAGGGAATATGGAAAATTAAAGAAGAGCTTGAGCGCCTGCGAAAAATAGAACCAGAGTTCAAAGTAATCGGGGATTCTCCATCATCATTTTATGTTAAAATAAATTTAAGTCAAAAAATATCTAAAGACGTTAAAATGATTAGATTAACTTCTATGGTAAAGAAAAATGAAGAAATAACATCTTCTAAAGTTATGAAATATCTGGGGATTTCGAGAGTAACAGCACTAAGGATGCTAAATAGGTTGGTTAAAGAGGGTTTACTTGAACATGAAGGAACAACCAAGACAAGCAAATATAAAATAAGGAAAATTATACCTTTTCAATAAATTTCACCCGCTTCCCTTCATCCTGTTATATTCCTGCATTTTGCCGAGGGCAAGGTATAGTATGAGCAATCTCTCTCTTGCCTCGCGCTTATCAATCTCATCTCCGAGCTTGAGAATTCTTTCATAAATCTGGAGAGATGAGCCTCTCTTCATATCCCTCTCAAGCTCGCCCGCCATATCTTTGTAAATTCTTATGAATTCCTTTCTAAGCTCTATCTTTCTTAGAGGAGAGGATATTGAAAGGACCTTTTCAAGGATTGCCTCGGCTTTCTGGTAGTCAGCGCCCCGGACGAGGAGCTTTATTTCGTTAATGAATGCCTTTATCTTCTCGTCATAGCTGGTCGCCATGCGGGCCATTGCCTCTACATTTTCAGCAGCCTTGCTGTACATTCCCTTGTCAAGGTAGATTATCGCAAGCTTGTTATGGCAGAACCTCTTAACTGCTATATCTTTCTTTTCATGAATCAGCCTCTCAAGATAGTAGATCTTTGAGAAGTCGGAAAGCCTTGAAAGCTCGTCATTTATGGTTTCTTTGGTATTTGCGCTGAAGTTCATGTTGAGGGACATGATAAACTTAGTAATAATGAATATAAATAGTTTATTGGTGTAGAAATAAATTATTTTGCTATCTTCCAAAGGAAAAAGAAATAGCTTCTGTAAGAATCTGCGATGTCTTTGTCAATTATTGAAAAATAATCAAGTAAAGTTGATTCTTCTCACTTCGCCACTAGCTCCACACAGACGCCTGCGGCTACTGTTGCTCCGGCATCACGGATAGCAAAGCCGCTCATCATTGGATTGTCGGACTGCTTTTCAAGGACGAGGTTTCCCATTGGCGTTATTCTGACTTTTGCTATGTCTCCATTCTTCAGGAAATCAGGATTCTTTATTACCTGGTCGCCTTCTCTCTTTTCAAGCAGTTCAGTGAACTGGCAGGGTACCTGTCCTGTGTGGACGTGGAAAACAGGAGTATATCCCTTTGCAATAACTGTTTGGTGGTTTATTACAGTAATCATGGCTGTGAATTCTTTTACTACAGGTGCAGGCTTTGCAGCGTCGCAGATAACGTCTCCTCTCGCTACATCTTTCTTTCCAACTCCCCTTATGTTGACTCCGACATTGTCTCCTGCCTGTGCTTCAGGCATCTGCTCATGGTGCATTTCAATTGTCCTTACTTCTCCCTGAATTCCGGTGCCGCTTCTGCCGGGGAGGATTATGACTTTCTGCCCGACTTTTATTGCTCCTGTTATTATTTTTCCTACTGGAACTGTTCCAATTCCCGTGATTTCATAAGCATCCTGGATTGGCATTCTTAATGGATATTGAGCAAGGGCAGCAGGCTCTTCAAATTTGTCAAATTGCTCAAGAACTGTCGGTCCCTTATACCATGGCATGTTCTCTGATTTCTTTGCTATATTATCCCCTTTTAATCCGGAGCCTGCTATGAATGTGGTTTTTTCAGGGTTAATACCTACCTGTTTCAGAAGGGCAGAAACCTCTGCCTTCGTCTTATTGAATGCATCTTCTTTGTATCCTACTCTGTCCATCTTGTTAATAAGAATTGCAATCTGCCTTACTCCCATTGTTCTTAACAGCCATAAGTGCTCCTTTGTCTGGGGCTGAACTCCTTCAAGGGCAGATACCGTCAGGAAAGCCGCATCTGCCTGTGAAGCTCCTGTAATCATATTCTTAATGAAGTCCTTGTGTCCGGGAGCGTCAATGATTGTAATCTGGTATTTTTGGGTGTTTAATTTCTTGTAAGAAAGGTCAATTGTGACTCCCCTTTCCCTTTCTTCCTTGAATTTGTCCATGACGAACGCGAACTCAAACCCGAGCTTTCCGTGTTTCTCAGCTTCAGCTCTTAATTTGTCAAGCTCCTGCTGTGAGACATGCCCAAGGTCAAACATGAGCCTGCCTATTGTCGTAGATTTTCCGTGGTCTACGTGCCCGACGAATGCAACGTTAAGATTTCTCTTGTCCCTTGCCATGCAGTGTATAAAAAAACCGGCTTTTTAAACCTTTTGTTCAAGTTTGAATATTTAGTTGTCTGTTTTTAGGAAAGATTATAAACACAAACCATTCTTTTATTTAAGATGGAATTAGAAGCGGGTAGTAAGGTTAAAGAGAAAGTTTTCAGTGTGTCCGAATATTTAGAATTTTTGAATAATATTTTAAAAAATCTTTCTGTAACAATTAGGGGAGAAATTGGAGAAAAACTTTCTAAATATCCTGGATATACTTTCTTTAATCTCTTAGAAAAAGAGGCAGTTTTGCAGTGCTTTGTTCATAAAGAAGCAATAGAAAGTGCAGGGGTGGTACTTGAAGGGGGAATGGAAATAATGGTAAAAGGTTATCCAGAGATTTACGAAAAAACAGGATCCTTAAATTTTCAAGTCGAAAAAATTGAATTGGTCGGAGAAGGAATGTTAAAAAAACAATTTGAGGTTCTTAAAAAGAGATTATCCGCTTCGGGTTATTTCGAGGATAAATATAAAAAACCAATTCCAAGATTTCCAGAGAAAATAGGATTGATTACATCTGCTTATGGCAAGGGGGCTAAAAAGGACTTTTTAACTAGATTAGGTAATCTTGGTTTTAATATTATGTTTTATGATTCAAGAGTTGAAGGAATTTTCGCTTTAAATGAAATAGTTGAGGCCATCACGTGGTTTAATCAAAATCTTCCAAATATGGACGCTATAGTTTTGACAAGGGGAGGTGGTAATTGGGAGAGCCTGCGACCCTTTAATTCTGAAGAAATAGTAAAAGCAATTTTTGCTTCAAAAATCCCGGTAATAACGGGGATTGGACATGAAAATGATAATACTCTGGCCGACTATGTTGCAGATATCCGAGCGTCTACTCCAACTCACGCCGCAGTTGTATTGACAGAGGGGTGGAAAAAGTCGGTAATCTTTATCGGAGGAGTAGAAAAGACATTTTCATCTTTAATTAATAAAACCTTTCTAGATGTTAAGGAGAGAATTTATCTTTTTGAAAACTATTTTATTTCAAAAATAAAAAAAGAAATTAATATACAAAGCGAAAATCTAAAAAACATCATAAAAGATTTAAATAATTCTTTTCAGAATTATTTTAGGAAATTTGAATTTTTACAAAGAGAATTTGTAAAGAACGTTTCCCGAATCAATATCTCTCTAAACACTAAAAGAGAAAAAGTTAAAGATTTGTCAGACTCTCTTATCTCTAATAATGAGAGATGGTTAGAAAATAAGAAAACCATCTTAAAATATCAGGAAGAGAAACTTCTTATTTCTAGTCCACAATTAAAATTAAAACAAGGATATTCTATTACATCAGATGAGGAAGGTAGAATAATAAGACAGTTAAATAAATTAAAGGCTTCTCAGAATATCTTAACAAGATTTTATAAAGGCACAGTCATATCTGAAATTAGGGAGATTAAGAAATGACAGCAGAAGATGAATTCAATTTTACTGAGGCTTATGAAGAAGTTGAGAAGATTAATGAATGGTTCCAAAAAGAAGAAACCGATTTGGAAGAAGCTCTTCAAAAATATGAACGGGGTATGGAGCTTATTCTAAAGTGCAAAGAACGATTAAAAAAAACAGAGAATAAACTCGAAGAGATAAAGAAAAAATATGCTCCTATTCAATCTGTTTCACCAGAAAAATAATATATTTTATTTTAATGATTTAATCTGCTGTATTTCTTCAGACCACAATTCATTTATCCTTCTAATATTTCCTCAGCGTGACTTCAATCAACTGGAAGTCGGGCCTGAAGGACATCTCGTCTTCAGAGATAATCTTCATCTTCTTCACGAGTTCGTCAAACGCTTTCTCTTTCTTTGCCCTCCCTGAAACTCTTGCAGTAGGGTCATAATCAGTGGGTTCCATGATGCCGTAGGGAATGCCGTCAATTATTTTGTCAACAACGCCATAGATTAATACTTTGAACTCGCTGCCAAACTCCCGGTCAGGAACTCCGTCTCTGTCCCAGTCAAGGATTTCAAACAAATACTCAAGGAACCAGCTCTTAGTATCTGTCAGATAAACTTCAAGGTCAAAGCCGGTTTTGTCAATATAATTCTTAATGTTTCCGGGAATTATGAATTCAATGCTGAAACCTTTATATTCAACTGTCTTCCTGAACTCGTCTTTCACTGATGCCACGTCCATTAGAATAAATACTGAAGATGGCTATAAAAAGATAATTGTAGTAACAAAGCATAATTATTTTGATGAGTTCTTATTGTTGCTTGGTGATTTTTGTGATTCTCTATACTGCTTAAGAAATTCTCTATTAATCCTAAGAGGCATGTTCCTAGCTCTTCGTTTTGATATTTCAGGATGGCGTATTAGTTACTGGCCTTTTCTTTTTGGCACTTTTTCTGGTACTTCTCAGTAATCTTCGGTAATTTATGAGAGAAACTCCCCTTACTCTTTGCTTCAATCTTTCTGGAAGGCTGCCTGCGAGAGCCATCATTTCAAGATGGCGGGGGTTATAATCCTTACTGCAAAAGGAGTCCCATCCACTGCCAGTCCATTCAGCCCGGCAAGCCCTATCAATTCTCTTAAAGCCCATCTGTTCTAATTCAGCCACTAGCTTTTCATAAATATTCTCCAAGTTTGGTCCCTCTCCTCTTGCCCCCCAGAAGAATTCGTCTGGGTGTCCCAAAGCATATTCGAGGACTTTTCTACTAGCTTTATTGACACAATCTCTTAATCCTTTATTAGACAACTTTTTATCGGAGAGAAACAAAGTATCACCATTACCCTCATAAGTATGGTAGGCGACACGATAGACATGCATATTTTTATAAAAATTATGAGCTATTTATATTTAATTGTGGCGAAGAATCTATATAATTTGTTAAGTCGCATGAAGCATACTTGCCAGATTATATATTTTTTAGACTATATTTGTTTAAAAACTGCTGAGTAATTAATGCTAGATGGCCGGAAAAAAGAAGAGCGGCTTGTTGATTGTCCTTGAAGGGCCTGACGGCTGCGGAAAGAGCACGCAGGCAGGATTATTAGTGGAATGGATGAAGAGTCGCATGCACCTGCCTGTTGAGCATGTAAGAGAGCCCGGCTCAACGAGAGTTGCTGAAGAGATGAGAAGAGTATTGCAATTAGACCCTCTCAATGCTATGAGCGCAAAGACGGAGGCTTATCTTTACTGCGCAGCGCGCTCCGACCTTTATGAAAAGATAATCGTGCCAAGATTGATGGCAGTAACGAACGTAGTGTCAGAAAGAGATTATTCTTCAACACTTGCTTATCAGGCTGGAGTTGAAGGAGGATTTGGACTTGATGAATTGCATGCCATGTGCAGGGCATCAATAGGCATGGTCGTTCCGGACTTAACAATATTCTACAGGCCCGAAGACCCTGCAAGAGCATTAGCAAGAGGAACTAAGGGAAGAAAGGCTGATAGGATGGAAGCGAAGGGAGCAAAGTTCCATAAGAATGTTTACGAAATGTACTTTAAAATCCTCCCGGAATTTCTGGAGGAGAGAGAAGGCAGAAAAATAGTAATTATTAATTCAACGCCGGAGCCGACGCCCAAGGCAGGAATTGAAAGAGCGCATCAGGAAACGAAGAGGGTAGTTGAGGAGATGTTGAGGAGAAACGGGAGGATGAAAGCCCTGGACGGAACGGGTTAGATGCTTTTTGATAAAAGGGAGTTATTGACTTTGCACTAGAAGACGAGCAATTCCTGTATAATTGACTGGGGTAATCTGTTTTAATTCTTCCTTGATTTTTTCAGAAACATTTAATCTCTCAATGAAGTTTTTAAAATCATCCATTGTGATCGTCCTTCCCCCCGTCAATTCTTTTAATTTCTCGTAGGGCATTTCTGTTCCTTCCCTCCTAAGAACTGTTTGGATTGCTTCTGATATAACTTCCGGATGATTTTTTAATTCCTCTACAACTTTCTGTTCATTTACTGCAATTTTACTCAAACCCTTGTGTGCTGATTTGTAACCAATTAAGCTATAACCCAAAGCAACACCAAAATTTCTTTCAACAGTAGAATCTGATAAATCCCTCTGAAGTCTAGATGCGGGCAATTTAGAAGAAAAATGACTGAATAATACATTAGCAATCCCTAAATTTCCTTCACTGTTTTCAAAATCAATAGGATTTACTTTATGCGGCATTGTTGAAGAACCCACCTCTCCTTCGACAGGTTTTTGTTTAATCCAATCGTCACTTATGTATCTCCACATATCTTGATTAAAACCAATAAGAATTGTATTCAGTCTACGTAAACCGTCAAATAATTCTGCATAAGTATCGTGTGGTTCTATTTGTGTTGTTACAAAATTAGGTCTTAATTTCATTTTTCTTCCTGCATTAAACCTTTCAACAAAATCTTTTGTAAACGCTATCCAATCTACTTCCGGATAGGCAACATGGTGCGCATTATAATTTCCGGTTGCTCCATTTAATTTGACAAGAAGCTCATATGTTCTTAATTGGTCTAACTGCCTTCTTAATCTTAAAGCAAAAACCTTAAATTCCTTGCCAAACGTTGTTGGCGATGCTGGTTGTCCATGAGTTCTTGCTAACATCGGAACATCTTTGTACTTTTGCGCCAATCTTTCAATTGTTTCATACAATTCTTGCGCAATCGGCAAAATTACCTCTCCAACTCCCTCAGATAGCATTAACCCATAAGCAATATTATTAACATCTTCGGAAGTTAGCGCAAAATGAACCCATTCCAAAGAATCGCCTAAAGAACGATCTTTTAGCTTATCTTTCATGAAGTATTCTACCGCTTTAACATCGTGGTTAGTCGGTTTAATGTTTCCATGGCCCTTTACTTCAATTGCTTTAACGATACCTGCATCTTCTGTGGAGACATCATATAATTTTCTGATGAGATTTATCTCTTCCTCAGAAAATGCTCTTGTTCCAATTTGAGGATGTTCAGATAAAAATATTAGATATTCACTTTCAACTTTTATCCTATACCTGATTAATCCCTTCTCGCTAAAAATATCTCCTAGTGGTTCAGTATACTTTCTATATCTTCCGTCAACAGGACTTATTGCCTCTAATTCATCCATATAAAAAAGAATTGTCCTTTAGTTCATAAACTTTTGTTTTAGCTGGATTTGGTTATTCCTATGGTATATTAGCAGAACGTTTATTTGGAGTTAAAGGTCTCAATCCAACTGCACCTCATATGAGTGATGTTCTTTTTTATATTATTGCGGGCGTTGGGGCTTTGAGCGCATTAAAATTTTTTCCATCGGAAATAAAAAATGCAATTTATGAAACAAAATTATGGAAAAGAAAGCAGGAAAAGGATCAAGGTTCTTAACATAAATCCAGAGAATCAGTCACGCGAAGCTTACTGGTTTTCCGCCAGCCCCTTCCTGCTTCTGATATTCCTTATAACATTAGCTTGCAACTCTAACGGCATCAGCTCAAACATCTGGTCCTTCAATGCTGAAACGCCGCGGCCTTCGGTAGCTGAACGCAAATCAGAACTCCATCCAAGCATTTCAGCAACGGGCATTTTGCCAACAACTGCGCAGGCATCATTTTCCTGCTTTACATCAATAATCTGGCCTCTCTTGCTAACAACTAATTTGGTGATTTCAGGCATCATTTCAACAGGGGAATCAATCTCGTGAATCTGAACAGGCTCCAATAACCGACGGCCAGCCTCTTCCATTGAAGAATAAATGGCGTCTCTTACTGCAGGATATACCTGGGCAGGGCCTCTGTGAATTGCATCTTCATGAAGCTTAATATCTTCAAGGGAAATTTTCAGCTTTGTGCATGGCTCTCTTGCTAAGGGGCCAGCATCCATTACCTGCTCAAAGGCATCAAGGACTAATTCGATTACTTCTCCAATATGAACTTCTCCCTTCGTCTTGTCTAGGAAAATATTGCTCTTGTAAACATCCCTGTACTGTTTTGCTTCATCATTGCTTATTCCTAAATTGACAAGAGTTTTGATTAACTGCTTTTCGTTTTTCTTTACGCGTCCTTCCGGAAGGCTTCCGTCCTGGATGGCTTTGTAAATCTCTTCTTCAAGAGGCTCTACTTTTATGAAGAAGAGATTGTGCTTGTTTGGAGATTTTCCGTCGGCGATGCCTGATGCTTTTGTAATAGTTTCTCTATAGACAACTATAGGAGAGGACGTCTTTACTTCAAGCCCCTTCTCTGTTTTAATCCTGTTTTCAATAATCTCCAGGTGCAATTCACCCATTCCTGAAATTAGGTTTTCTCCTGTTTCCTCATTGATTTGTATCTTGATGGAAGGGTCTTCCTTGCCGACTTTTCTTAAAATATCAATGAGCTTTGGCAGGTCAGCTGATCTTGTGACTTCAATTGCCTTTGTGATTACAGGCTCAAATATGTGCTTTAATTCCTCGAACGGAGTCTCTTCTTCAAGAGTTACTGTTTCTCCTGCGTCAGAATAAACTCCTGAAATTGCGAGGACATTCCCGCACTGAATGCTTTCAATCTGCTCCGGCTTGACGCCATTGTAGATAAACAACTGCTGTACTTTCTGCTTTTTCTTTGCCATATTCAGATAGACGTCCTGCCCGATTTGAAGTGTTCCGGAGAATAACCTTCCTGCTGAAATCTCTTTCTGCGAGCGGGGGTCAATTACGATTCTTGTTATTACGAATGCTGGCTTGCCATGAGGATTGCAGTTAAGCAGGTCCTTTCCGAATTGGCTGTCAATGTCCCCTCTCCATATCTTTGGTATCCTGTATTTCTGGGCTTCAAGTGGGTTTGGAAGATGCTTGATAACTATATCAAGGAGCACCTCAGGGAGAGGTGCGTTAGCCCACACCCATTTCTTTCTTTCTTCCGGCTCAAGGGTTGTTATTTTTATTATGTCCTTAAATCCAATTCCTTTTTTCTTCATGAATGGAAGTGACAGGGCCCAGTTATCCCTTGCTGAGCCGAAAGCCACGCTTCCATCAGTGATGCTTACTTTCCATTTCTCCCTGAATTCAGGCTCTGCTATCTTTTCAACAAGGCTGTTAAAATGCTCATAGATTTTTATAAAGCGCTCCTGCATCTGCTCAGGAGTTAATTTAAGCTCTTTGATTAAGCGGTCTACTTTGTTGATGAATAATACCGGCTTGACGCGCTCTCTCAGAGCCTGTCTCAATACTGTTTCCGTCTGGGGCATTATTCCCTCAACGGCGCACACAAGAACTATCGTTCCGTCAATAGCTCTCATTGCTCTCGTGACATTTCCTGAAAAGTCAACGTGCCCCGGAGTATCAATGAGGTTTATGAGGTATTCTTTTTTATCAAATTCATGAACCATTGAGACATTTGCAGCATCAACAGTCATCAGTCTCTCCTGCTCGTCGGCATGCTGCCATGTTGCCATTCCTTCTTCCAAATTGCCTGCAGCTTTCTGGGACATCATGCCTGCGGCGGCGAGCAAAGTGTCTGTCATGGCAGTATTATGAATAACTATCCCTTCAGAAATGAAATTATGCGTCTCTGGAACTGTAAAATCATAAACAACATCTTCATAACCAGATTCAATAGACTTGACTTCTACATGAGCAATATCCATATCTGCGACATCCTCAATTCTTTTATTAATCAACATTAGTTTATTTCCAGATCTTACTGTATCACATACTATACTTCCAGAGACTTTGCTTACAAGAGTCTTTAACTTCTGAATCTTTTCATCATGAGAAAACCCAATATTCTTCTCAAAATTAAGAGCTGAAGAACCAGAAATAGATATGGTATTATCCTTCTCCTTTATGGATATGCATCCAAATCTTAACAGCAAGAGGTGCAAGTCTTCAATCATTTGACTGCTTGCAGAAGATATAGTTACCGCTCTTCTTGATTTTTCAACACAACCATCAGTGTCAAAATATCCTCTTATTAGATGAGAAATATATTCATCATCACTAGTCCATACAAATTCAGATATTCTCACATTGCGTGATTTTTTCTTTAATGGATAATCAAACAAGCTATTTAATATTTGAACAAAGGTGGTATTATTAGTGTGAACTTCAGGAGTTCTGTTTCCTCTATCAACATATTTAGTCTTTATCCCAAAACCTGCGCATATTTTCTGAACATTATCGGCAAGCTGTTTCTTCCCGGCAATAAACTTTTTTCCGGAACCATCGCCTATGAAGAGGCCTGCTAGATAAAATAAGTTTTCAAGTTCATCTTCATTTTTTGGAAGCTTCATGGGAGAAGCGCTATATGCGTTTCTCGCGTTTTGTTTTCCAGTCCTGAAGAAAATTCTTTCAATCTTTTCATAAACTTCATAATGACTTATTAAGAATATTTTGCATATTTTTAATAAATCGACCAGATTATACCTATTCTTCCTAGAGCCCAAATAGAATGAGTTTGGCTTAATACCTATTTTTATGTTTCTTATATTGTGTTTTTTTGTCAAATATCTTATTTTTTCTGAAAATGATTTCTCTGCTATTACATAGAAATTCTTCTTTTCCAGATTTTTTAATATTTCCTCTTTAACTTGGTCTATACTCTTTGAGTTTCCAGTTTTGGTGTTCCTAGCAGATATTATTCTGTCACCCAGTTTAATGTCCTTAGCTTCAACATATTCAAGACCGTTCCTAGAAATTAAATACTTATGCTCGGGAGTCGTTTCTATATTAAAGCCGTTTCTAAGCTTTATTTTTATAGTGTTTCCTCCTTTTAACCTCCATACATACTGAACTGGTTTTTTCTCAATGTTTCCTTCATTAAAGGAAAAGACTTCTAATCTTTCTTTTGGTGTATATATAGTATGCTCCTCAGTATCTTGGTATATTTTTCCTTCTTTAGCAGTTTCTTCAAAAATTTCTCTTGCAGTTTTTATCCTTCCATTAGAGAGAATTATTCTGGAATCTCCGGATATACATTTTCCATGATGTATGTGCGCCGAAGTTGCGATGTTTCTAATCTGCTCGCGGTGCTTTGACAGGCGGATGATTTTTTCCGCCGAAGTTTCTTTGACAGCCATGATAATTATTTAGAAAGAAGGTTTAAAAAGGTTTGTGAGAAATACATTTTCCAGCACAGAAATGATTAAAAAGAAGAGAAAAATAGGAAAATAATGTATATTCCCGCAACAGATTTGTTATCGGGATTAAATTCCTTTGTTTCTAATGAGCCAGTTAAGTTAATCGCAGAGGAATTAAGAAGAAGGGGAGACTTGGAAAAGTTTGTTCAGGGATTATCTAAAGATCAATTAGAAGGGAGAAAACCAATCATAGAAGCATATCAGCCGCCAATAACTGGGGTAGATGGTGGATGCGAGTTAGACCTTTACTGGAATCCCGGCAGTAACAGATTATCGATTGATTGGTCAGACGTACCAACAGGCAACTTTGTAAGAAATTAAAAGATAATTATTCTCTGCAATTTTACTTGCAATTATCTCTTCCTTGTCAGAATTGCCTTGCCGCCGGCGTAAGGTGTTCCATCGCGAGTGAAAGCCTCATTGTGAACAACAACTTCCAGGCCTTGAGACTCATAGTTCTCTCTGTAACCTTTAACGTCGCCTTCACTGCAGTTAGTCTTCCATTCATAGCCCTGCTTTAACAAATCAGCGTAAGCTCTGTTTCTGGCTTCGTCGCCCCCGCTATGCCTTGACATATCCGGAAAATCTAAATTATAGTTTATTCTTGTCATTTTATTCAACCTGCGCTAAGGGCGGGGCACCAACGGCATTATTTAAATAATCATCAATAGAACTATTAGTCCAAACTCTAGAATTATTGTCACATTTTCCATCAGTAGATTTTCTTAACTCATTAAGGGCTCTCAATCTCCTATCAGCATATGCCTGGTATTCGGGAGTTGCCACCAATTCCAGCCTTTTTCTGTTAATTTCCAAATGCAAAGCATCATTATCCATATCTGTTTTGGTTCTTTCTTTATAAGTATCGTTATCAGATTTCCTCTTAAGAAAACTAAATTTAGTAATAGCATAAATGCTGCCGAAAGCTGCAGCTCCGTAAATAACAGATTGAATAATATTTGCAGTTTGTTCATCCATTGTAATTAATCTTAGAATGAGCTTCTAAGGTGCTGACACCTCTAAAGTTATTGATAATTTGAGCGTTTAAAAACTTTTGTATGGCTGGGTAAATATATAGATAGTCATCTAAGAGCTTAACCCAAAATAAAATGCCATAATTTATAAACCTCAAATTCTTTATTATTTGATGAGAAAAGAGGATACTGACAAGCTTTGGTTAGCAACTCTATCAGAATGTAATGAAGTTCAGCGTAGAAGGTTGGCAGGGGTAAGAACTATTGAAATCGGAAGAGGCGGACTTCTACATGTTTGCAAACTAACTGGAATGTCACATCATACAATTATCAAGGGAATGAAAGAAGTTCGAAACACAAAAAGACCTCAAACTGCTCGGCTTCGAAAAGAAGGAGGTGGAAGAAAAAAAATTATAGATAAAAATCCAAATGTAAAAAAAGAAATAGAAAACATTTTGGAAGAAAACACTGCAGGAGACCCCATGAGTAAATTAAAGTGGACTAATAAGTCAACTTACACCATTGCAGACGAATTAAAAAATAAAAATCATAATGCTTCAGAAGTTACTGTTGGAAGAATAATAAAACAATTAGGATATAGTCTTCAATCAAATATTAAA
>JAGVWS010000039.1 GCA_018304165.1 Candidatus Pacearchaeota archaeon | reverse complement strand
AGAATTGGAAGATCAAGCGAAGGAGTATATGCTAATATTCCAGTAGACGCTAATGGCAAACCGATTATTGATGAGAAAACTCTTAAAGAATACTTAAATAATGCAAGACAGGTTAATGGAATCTGGCTTGTTCCTAATAGAGAAATTGAAGGTTTGGAGGATTTCGGTTTTGCTCCTTATGAAAGTTTTAAAACTGGAATTATAAAATCAGGAGTTTTTGCTCGTGGCGGTTTAGCCAGAGTTTTATTTAGCTGCTATTTCTTCTACTGATAATTATCCCAATAGTGTTAACGTTTGGGGTTTTGAGCCAGCAAACAAAGGAGAAGTATTATCAAGAGTTGCGGCTCTCAGCTCGGACAGGGACGTCGGTGTTGACGGGCTCAGTGTTGACGGCTTCAACTGGGACGATAGCGACAACGGCTGTGCTTTTGGGGTGTCTGAGAGCGCCGAAGGCGCTTAAGCGAAAAATTTCTGGACAAGGAATAGAATCTTATACTCCCGGTGATATTCAAAGAGTTCTTAAGGCAAGCGACTTGAGTGGAATTGAAAGAATAATTATTGAAGGATTGAGGAACAAATAAGTATTTATAGTAATTCTTATATCATTATTTTGTCCTGACAGTTTTGTGAGTTATCCGAACTGATGGACTACACGTCAATTTATCAAGGCATTTTTGTTTTTAATATGTGCTATAAAATTCAGGAGTTGCTTGCGAGGAAATTTGGTGAGGCTCTAAAGCTGAATTGATAAGTTGCCTATAGCTAACCCTATGCAAATGACTGTAAGGCGATTTATAAGAAGAATTTATAAATAACTCCTATCTTATTCAATCATGAAAAAGGTGGGTGCTGCTGCATTGCTTTTATTAATATTATTAATATCTCTGTCATTGGTTCCTGTTTCCGCTGCCACAAACGCTACTAATGTCTCTGCTTCAACTATTGACGCCAAAGCCCTTTCATGCATTCAAAACAGCATCGGTTCAGGAATCGGTTCAGGAAGCGGGGGAGCTGACAAATGTAGTTCTTTAAGCGTTGAGGAGCAGGCTCTCGCTGTTTTGACAACGGGCAAGTGCGTTGCTGCATTAACTGCTAAGGGCAGCGACGGAGAATGCTGGCCTTCTTCAAATTGCGAGTTGAAACAGACAGCCCTCGCAAGCCTTGCCCTGAATTCAGTCAAGGGAGAAAAATGGCTTTTATCAAAAGGTATCTCTCCGCCGGATTTGAACTGGTTCATTCAGATAGATACTGATGACGCGTCCAAATGTTCAGTTTCATATAACAGCAGGACTTACAGCTTCAAAATTTTAGATGACAAAAAAATAGATTCAAATGCAGGAAGCTGCCTGAAGAGAGCGAGGGATAGCTATTGGCTTCAGGTTGATAAATCATGCGTGCAGAATACATTTGAAATTTCATGCAATTCAACGTTCACTTCAAATTTGATTTACTCAAAGAAGGGCGAGGAGAAATATTATGTCTCATCTGAAACGAAGTCTGCTTCTGAAGACGGAAAAATTGAGCATAAGATAAACTCCCTATGCTCTGGCACCAGCGGAAAATGTGATTATGAAGGAACTTTATGGACAGCATTAGTCCTTGAGAAGAATAAGAAAGATACAGAAGCTTATCTCCCATATTTAGTAGCTTTCGCAGAGGAAAACCAGAGATTCGGGAGTTATTCTTTCTTATACCTGCTTACAGGGTTCAGTGAGTATTATTCTTTAATGCAGAAATTCCAGAAAGATTCAGGATACTTTGATTTCAGCTCCCCCTACAAGAAGTATTATGACACTGCTACTGCCCTGCTTTCTCTTGCGTCGTCAAGCTCAAATGAACTTTCCAAAGTAAAGGACTGGCTCACTGATGTCCAAGACGACAAGGGGTGCTGGAATTCTTTAAGAGACACTGCATTCATTCTTTATTCCGGATGGCCTTCCAGAGTTGTCCAGCAGGTTGGCTCTCAAAGCGGTGCTTCTGCAACATGCTCTTCAAAGGGATATTATTGCCTTTCAGGATCTGAATGCAATTCTGCGGGAGGAAGCGTCCAGGATTATTCATGCTCGGGGATTTCAGTCTGCTGCTCAAAGAACGTTGCTCTCCAGTCATGCTCAACTAAGGGAGGCATCCTGTGCCAGTCAGGAACTCAATGCTCCGGAAGTGTGGTTTCATCATCTGATTTTGGAACCTGTTGCATAGCAGGGCAGTGCATTGAGCAGCCCTCTACTCCAGCCTCTTCAGAGTGCGAGTCAATAAGATACTCCTGCCGCTCAACATGCTTCTCTTACGAGGAAGAAAAGTCATACAGATGTAGCTTGAGTTCTGATGCCTGCTGCGCTCTTAAGTCCTCCTCATCTGGCGACGGAGTTAGCTCATGGTGGCTCTGGGTATTAATAATTTTGATAGTAATAGTATTGCTTCTTATATTATTCAGGCGCAGATTAAGCTCAATGTTCTCGCGTGGGAAAGGATATAAAGAAGGCCCTGTGGATAGAACAAGGCCGGGAATGCCTCCTCTCCCGCCACTTACCCCTTTCAGAAGGCCATTAATGAGGCCGGTTTCTCAATCCCCTTATTCAATGCCTCCCCCCTCTCAGCCGGCCCGTCAGCCAAGAGCATCCCAGTCCTCTGGCAGAGACAGGGAGCTGGATGAAACATTCAAGAAACTAAAGGAAATTAGCAAGTGATAATAAATAGCAATTTTATTCAATAAATTAATTAAGAGATGCAAAATAGATTTCGCATAATTAACGAACAGTAATGTTAGCAATATATAAATTCCAATAGTGAAATGCTTATTAACATCTGCTATTAAACTAAATGATTATTAAAACTAATAGTGTAGATAAGATGAACAAATTTATTCCGCTTTTTTTACTGGTTCTTTCGCTGAATCTTGCTCCTGTTTTAGCTCTCAACATAACTCTGAACGACAATTACAGGCAGGGGCAGACCATAATAGCAGAGCTCAAGGGCAACGTGATAACTCCAATAAGCCAGGATAATGTGGCTTTCTATGACGGCCGCAAGATTATTCCGATGATTTACAGCATATCCAAGCTTGATGACAAATATTTTCTTTACGCCGTTCTGCCTGTTGAAGAAAGAAATTACACTTTAAAAATAAAGGACATTCACTTCTTTGAGCAAGGCAGGGAGAAAAAAGAGGACTTGCTAAAGAATTTTTCAGTCTCCGGTGAAGTTGCTGAGTTTTCAGTATCACCTGGATTTGTTACTTCAAGCAAAGATTTTTCTCTCAAAGTAAAGAATCTTAATGATGACCTGGATGTCTCAACAGAATTTGGAAAGGAGAAGAGTACTATATCTATAGGAGCAGGAAGGACAAAGGACTTAAAATTTTCCACAGGCAAAATCCAGAATTCAGGAATATCCTACTTAAAGGTATCATCAAAGGGCATGGCTTACAATATTCCTGTAATGGTTCTTAAGAATGAATCATTTAATTATTCAGACCAGCCATCCGTCAGCCCGCTGTTCATACTCGGCCCCAATGAGCTGTCTCTTGAGATAATAAGAGGCTCTAAAACTTCAGTAAATCTTACGATAGAAAATTTCATGCAGGAGGAGATAAAGGAGCTTCGCCTGAGCTACTCGGATGATCTGGCAGGGATCCTTGAAATTCAGCCATTAATTATAAGCAATTTAAGCCCATCATCCATTAAAAACATCCAGCTCTTTATAACATCTCCAAATAGAATTGACGATTTCGAAGGCTCAATAACTGCTTTCTCGCAGAATTACTCTGATTCAACAAAAGTATTTATAAGCGTAGTTAATGAACTAAACGCCTCCCGGCCTTCTCCGAACAACATCTCTTCAGGCAGCCTGAATTCATGCGTCAATCTTGGAGGTATAAGGTGCTTTTCAGATGAAGCATGCGAGGGAAATTATACAAATTCCATAGAAGGCTCGTGCTGCCTTGGAAAGTGTATCTCTAAAAGCCAGGCCGGAGGAGGAAGCACGGGCAAGATAATAATATTCATTATAATAATAGCAGTTGTAATAGTTTTATTCTTTCTTTACAGGAAATACAAGTCCCCTCCAAAAACTCCGGAAAAGAAAATTGAAGAAATGACAACGAAGTTTGACAAGAAATTTAAGAGCCCTTAACCTTCTTGATGATTGACCTGTTTTAGAACCAATAAATTATCAAGTTAGTAAATAATAATGGGTGATTATAGCATTAACGGACCAATACAAGCGATAAAAGTTAGCATAAATCTATTAATAAGGCTTAACAAGTTAGTTAAAGTTGAAGGTAAGTGTCTGACATGTCAAGACTGAGAAAACCTCTGGTTTTCGAGGTGCTCGAGAATCTCTGATTCTCGACATGCCTGGATTTTGCATCTTGAGCACACTCAAAATGTCAAGAGGTTTACCTCTTGAGCACAGTCAGGAACTAACATTCCTGATGACTAATGTTTTTGAGGTTAATTAATTTCTAATGGGCTATTTTATGGCTATTATAAGTTCTATTATCGATAATCTATAGTGAAAGACATAAGTCTTTCCCTAAATAGCCAATGACAAAGTGGGGAAATACCAAAGTCCTTGGCTATAATTAAAAAATAGTCAGGATTTACACTAATTACCTCTTTTTTGACTTCTCTTTCTTCTTCCTTTAACTTTCTTCTTTTTCTTTCTTCTTGTCTCTTTGCCTGGACCAAGCTCTTCCTCTCCCAGATCAATGCTCTCAGGCTTTGGGAGGTTCATTTCACTGCCAATTCCAAGGCTCTTGAGTTTTTCATGAAGCTCGTTAATGTACCTTTGCATATTATTCTTTTCAAGAATGAATGCCTTTGCAAGATTGTCATACTGGTGAAGCTTCCTTAAAAGCTCATTTACAAAAACATTGAATTCATTTGCCTTGAATTTATGCTCGCTTGGAGATATTATTTCAACATTAGCAGGCATATAATTAAACATCATCATGAAGAAACCATTAGTATCCTGAAATTCAATATCTGCCTCTGCGAAAGTGGAAAAGATATTCTTTCTGTCCTCAATCTCAACAGGCTCATGCACTTCCTTTTTAAGTATGGATACCCCCTTCTCCTTTCCCAATCTCTCAAGGACATCATTCATAGATTCAACTACAAATTTCTCCGGCCTTCCTATTATCTGAAATATCACTGAAGCTTTCATAACCATTTTAAATAATGCCCTCCATAAAGCAGGATATCATATAAGTTATAGTATTCATCATTAACCATGATTTACTGAGTATATCATAAGATATTGATATTTCCCCTCTTATATCTTTTATTATATATTTATTTTAAATTATCTTATTGACAATGGTTTGTAAGTTATATCAATTTTAATTATCTTATTGACAATGGTTTGTAAGTTATATCAATTTTAAAATATTTTACTGCCCCTCTTTACAAGCAAAAACGCGATTATCAATACACATAGCGCCGCAAAGCCATATATTGGATAATCCCTTATTCTTTGACTCTTAGACCTGTACAAAACCCCGCTTTTTATATCTTTTGAATTGCCTGAATTGTTATTCTCCATGTTTTCCCTGTAATTGAGGTATATTGTTTTAGAAGTTGGTTTTGCTGATGACTTGCCAGCAGAAAAATTAGTATCATTAATTGTTCCTGTATTATTTATATATCCTGTATTATTATACTCTCCTCCGGCTTCAACATATATCCTTCCGGAACTTTCAATATATCCTGAAGAGCCGCTCTTTCTAAGTCTTGCGTATAAAGTAAAATTTCCTTCAGAATCCCTGTGCTCCTCCCCTAATCTTATAAGTATGCTCTCTAATTTGTTTCCAGGCCCTCTGACAAAGTTTTCTATGTAATAAAATGGATTAACCCAGAGTGAATTTTCTTCGTCGTAAGCTTCAGATATTATTTTTCCGTTGCTGTTCAGTATAAATACCTTAATGTCGTAAGATGAGCTTTCAAGATTAGAAAGGTTCAACTCAGCCTCAAATTCTTCGTCTGAATAAACCTGTTTAGGGATAGTATTATTTATTGTCTGGTTTGTTGTGTTTTGGGTTTGGTTTGTTTGATTTTGGCTTTCTGTAGCGCAGTTATTGATGGCTCCCTTTGTTCCATTAATAAACCGCCACCCTTCGGGACAATAAGACCATGTTTGATTATTGCCTCCGCTCACACTATCGTTAAATTGATATGAGTAGTCAATTAAGCCATTGCTATAGTTTATAAGCATGACAGATTCTTCTGTATTATCAAGCCATTGCCCCGTCAGGTTAATAATAAAATATTCAGAGAAACTAATATTTAAGCTGATATTCTCACCATCCGCGTTAATGATTTTCCAGCCCGTTAAGTTTACAAATTCATCGGAATATAACTCTATCCATTCGTTCCCGCTGTCGCTTCCTTCAGGATTTCCCTCAACTTCATTGAGGCGGATGCTTGCTGAAGCTAATTGAATTGTAAGAATTAATGCTAAGAAGAGCAACCACCGCCCCATTTATCTTTAGATGCCTTTAATGATTTAAATCTATTCATAAAAGTAT
>JAGVWS010000019.1 GCA_018304165.1 Candidatus Pacearchaeota archaeon | reverse complement strand
GGAATTGAAAGCTTCCTCATAATGATGGCGCACGAGGAAGAAATCGCGCAAATGCTAAGTGGTTACAGAAAAAAATCACTTGGATACCTCACAAAAGCATTAGCAGAATTTCTTGAAGCTGGGAAATCCCTTGCGGGAGGCCTGACTTACGCCTATCCCTTAGCCCTTCGTGCAGTCTCAAGAAAAGAAGAATGGAAATTCAGGACGAATTACGGATTTTCCCCCGGCGAACTAAAAACAAAGATTGGCGAGTCATACCTGCATTTAAAAAAAGAATTTGCAGACAGGGGGCTCAAAGTAATTGACTTCAACGGCGATTATGTCTTCGTGACCGGATTGAGCGTAGCAGGATTAAAAGACGGAGCAGAATGTGCTGACAAATTAAAATCATTGACAACAGCAATTCCCGTCAGGCATCTTGAGGAGTATGTGGTTGGGTGAGATGCGTCATAAGATAGGAAACAAGAGTAACTGGTGGTATCTTTAAGTAATATTTAAGTATCTACTTAGCTTTATACAATAATTATTGTCTATAAAAACAAAAATTAGTAAAAAATAATTATTTTTTAGCGTCGGAGCTTTACAAAGCTAAGCTATTACATATTTAAGTAATATTTATAAAGAGATTACATTTAAATTTATATATACATAAATGGGTGGGTTGTTATGGCTAAAAAAACAGTATCGCTAAGTGTCGAAGAAGAAGTTTATGAGGAATACAGGAAATACTGCGAACAGAAAGGTATAATTTTGTCAAAGCAGTTTGAAAACTTCATGGTTGAAGAATTAAAGAAAAATAATAAGAGGGGGTAAATTATGGCTACAAATCATAAATTAATAATTGGAAATTGTATGGATATGGGTGAAATACCTGATGGTAGCGTCCATTTAGCTGTAACATCTCCGCCATATTTCAATGCCCCATTTGATTATAAAAATTTATTCAAGAATTACGACCAATTTTTAGGCGTCTTGCGAAAAGTTGCCAGAGAATCTTTTAGAGTATTAGCGGAAGGAAGAATCTTTGTTCTTAACATTGATGATATGCTTGTGAATGGCGATAAATTTCCAATAGTAGCAGACGCCATTAAGATATTCCAGGAAGCAGGATTTAGATATAGAGACAGAATAATATGGAAGAAACCAGATGGTTATTTAAGAATTAGTAGAAGAAGCGGAGTTATTTTACAAAATCCATACCCGATGTATTTTTACCCGGATAATCTGCTTGAGAGTATTATTATATTTCAAAAAGGGAAGTTTGATTATAAATCTATTTCAAAAGATGTTAGGGAAAAATCAAAAGTAGATACAAAAGAGATTCAAAGCAAAAAATGGTACATGACTTTATGGGAGATGAACAACGTTATGCCCAATCAGGTTTTAGAAAAGGATATCGCGGCATTCCCGGAAGAATTACCATATAGAGCAATAAAATTGTTTTCTTATGTTGGAGAAACAATCTTGGACCCATTTGCTGGTTCTGGAACAACCATGAAAATGGCAAGACAATTAGGACGAAATAGCATAGGGATTGAAATAAAGAAATCATTAATCCCAATAATAAAAGAAAAAGTAGGTTTTAATGAACAAAAAAGGTTGGATAAAAATGATGATAGTTTTGAGTTAATAGAAAGAGAAAGGGGGTGGATAAAATGAATCACATAACTGCAAAAATCAGAGGCATAAAATACACCCCCCTTTTATGCAGAAAGTTACATACTTTCAATTTTAGTAAATTGGATAAAGCACTTTCAAAAGAAGCAACATTTGTCTTAAAGATTGACAATAAAAATCATATTGCCTTAAGTTGGTGGGTATCTGCAAAAAGAACAAGGTCATACCCCTATGCAAGAGTTTATGATTCATTATCTTTTGCTGGTAAAAAAGTAACAATAATCCCTATTGTTAAAGATGAAGGCAAAGATGGAGATAGGGATTTTTTACAATGGGATACTGTTTCATTAATGAGCTTACTCGGTATTTATGTTATAATTGCTTATTACAGCGAAGCCACGCAAAGTTCAAGATATGATAAAAAGATAACAAAACAAGGGTTTGATATTGACTATCTGAAAGATCAAATAAAGAAACTTCTTTCTTACCAATCTGATGCACTACATTGGAATTTATCACAGATTGATAATATTGCTGAAATTGGAAAGAAAGCACTAAATTCTTATGATAGAATTTTCAAAGCATTAGAGATTGAAATGCACTCAAAAGAGTCAGCAGAAAAAAGAATCGCTGAATTGAGAAAAGGCAAAGACGCATTTATGGAGTTATCCAGAAATCTTGCAGAAATGGCGCAGAAAAGAGAAAGCATAACAATACAGCCAAAAGAAAACCTAAACGGGATAAAAGGCACAATTACTATAACTAATTATCTCGGTGGGAATTATTATTTCACTTCTGATGAAGTTGAGTTACATGACAAAAATATTCATCTAATTGACGCAAAACACACTAAAGAGAATAAACTGCCGTCTTTAGGAGATATCAAAGATGGATTGTTAAAGATGATTCTCTTTACCAATCTTGAAGACGTAAAAATTAATAGTGAAAAATTTACACCAATCCCGATATTGAAACTTACAACAGCAGACACATTTAAACTTGAGAAGATGAGTCAACCCAAAAGAATAATGTTAGAAGTTTTGAAGAAAGAAGCAAAAACAAACAATTTTAAGATTTTGTTAAACAAGAAGTTTATAATATGATTATAGAGAATAAATTTTATTTTTTAATATTAGAGATACTATAATCAAAATTTCTTAATCTCCCCTATTTCTGCTAGCACTTTCTTCTCTCCTTCTGTCAGTATATTTTTATTCTCCTTCAGCTCCCTGTATTGTTTTGGTCCAATATCTGAATAAAGATATTGCAGTTGCGCTATGTGCCTCTCAAAATTCTGCCCAGGCACGCTTATTGCCACTTCCATTCCCTCTCCGGCTTCCTGCAGGCTTTCTTTTCCGCTCTGAATTCCTTTTATTCTGCCTACTTCGTTATTGTTGTTGTCAATTATCCTTATGTTTGGTTTTATCTTCCCCCAGATAACTTTAACGCCAAATATTGCCGGGTTGCTGTTTCTGAATACAAATTTGTACAATATCTCAAGTTTTGCGAGCGGAGCAAGAGACATTAGCTTATCCTTGAGTATCTGATTTCTCCTTTCCTCCTGCCACTTCTGCAGTTCTTCAATAAGCCTGTAAACAATCTCTCCGGAGATAACTTTGACATTTGGGGGAAGAATTTCTTTTGCATCGGCATCAAGATAAGAATTAAACCCCAGGATTACGGCATTTTCAGGGCTTGCAGATTCAAGATTTACCTTTGCGCTTATAACATCGCTCTTGCTGATGCTTCCTATTCCTGCTTTAAGCACGCGGACATTCGCCTGCCTCAGCAATACGAGCAATGCCTCCAGGCTTCCCAGACTTTCTGCCTTGACTATTATTCCTTCGCTATCAACCTTTATTAGTTCAGATAATTCTTTGCCGAATTCTTCTCTTATTTCTTCCAGATTATTTTCAAAGAGCATGAATGGCATTCCGGGCAGCACATCAGCCTTCTCAGTTAATTGCATTCTTAATCCGGTAGCAGCGCTTGCTTCCCTTACAGACTTGAACTTGAATGACAATGGTTGAATCTCTTCAAGGGTTCTTATCTTGGAAATTATTGGATTTCCCATGTTAAAATTAGCAATTGCTACTTCGTCGCTGGCTTTTAAGGCGCCATCATAGAGTATTGCTTCTGCGTATTGCAGTGTTTTTTCTCTCTTTATTTCAAGGATTATTCCTTTAGGCTTGCTTCCCAATTTTAAGCCGCCTTTAAGGAATTTTTGCGACAGGCCGCAGAGCATCATTAATATTTCTTTCATTCCCTCTCCTGTTTTTGCTGAGCAGGGAACTAATGCGATTTTTTTTGTGAAGTCGCTTAAATTATAATATAGCTCACTTTCAAATCCGTGGCTTGACAAAGAAGCTATGAAGGTGTAAAGCTTCTCGTCAAAAGCTGCCTTGGTGTGGGTTGCCTGCATTTCCACATTCTTCTTCATGTCTTCGCTTTGTTTTCTCCATCCGCCAACCGCATCAACTTTATTGAGAGCAACTATGAATGGTGTTTTGTTTGCCCTGAATAATTGTATGACTTCCGCCGTCTGGGGCATTATTCCTTCGTTAATATTAACAACTAGTATCGCTAAGTCCGCTAGTGAGCCCCCCCTCTTTCTTAAATTCGTAAATGCTGCGTGTCCCGGAGTATCAATAAAGAGAAATCCGGGAATTTCAAGTCTCTTTTCCCCATCATCTCCTGCAAACATAGGGCATGCCTCAATTATCTTCTCCCTCGGAAACAGAGTAAAGGATATTTTCTGCGTTATCCCTCCGGCTTCGCCTGCAGCGACAGCTGTTCCTCTAATTTTGTCTAATATGGAAGTCTTTCCGCTGTCCACATGCCCAGCTACAGTGACTATTGGCTGGCGGATTTTTGATGAATTATCATTTTTATTATCCATATATTCTCTATAATAAGGATATTTTTAAAGTTTGATGTTCAATAAGTTTTATGTCCCTTGATAAAATACTCCCTGAAGATGAACTACTATCTCAAACAAGATGGGAGTTTGTTAATGATATTCCCAACGATCCCAACAGGCATCTCAACTGTGCTCAATACCTTGTTTACTGCGAGAGAGTAAGGGATTTGTGGCTTGCTAAATTCGGCTGGACAAACGAAGAATTTAACAGGCAGGGAATTGTCATGTTGAGGCATCAGTGGATTGCTCCCAAGCATTACGGTGAATTAACTCATGGCGATAAATTCGCTGTTGATTTAAGAGTTTATAAAACAGGAAGCAGGAGATTCAGCATGGCATTTGATTTTTACAGGCATATGCAGGAGCACAAGCCTAAAGAAGAAGCAGAAGATAAAATGAAAAAAGAAACGAGAGGCGAAAGAGTTTTCTCTTTAGACGGAACAGAGGATTATTTTGCTGATGCTACAAAAACTCCAAAGAGAATTATAACTCTGCCGGACTTTTTTCTTAAAGCTTTAAGAAACTCCGTTTAGGGAACTATACAATTTCAAGAAAGGGTGATTATAATGAAAGACATAAATGACATACTCTACGGGCTGAAGCCCGTAGTTTCTTTTTAGCGCAAGAAAATATCTTAAAACCTATCAACCGGTAAATGATTATTTTAAAATTATCAAGAAGTGATAATCGCGCTTCCTCAACTATCTAAAGAAAGTAGTTCTCTTGCGAAGCAACATAATTGAACAAAATAGTATGTTTTTCCCTTGATAACCTATACTGTTCAATTACTAAAGTCCTAGACTATATTAAAATTTCTCTAGTAAAAAAATTCATCTCTTATCTCTTCTTCCCCTTCCGCCCTTCTGTTTTCTTGTATTTCTAGAATTATTATTTTCTTCCGCTTTAATTTCATTCTCTCTTTCCAGGCTTTCTAAAACTCTTATTAGCGGATTCTTCATTATTCTTGTCCAAGGATCCAAGTAAACTCTATTAAAAGTTATCTCCGCATCATCATAATCTGCTGCTCCAGTTATCGCCATTAATCTGTCAATCCCAGCTAATCCTCCGTCAAACAATTCATCTCTTGGAGTTACGCTATGAGAATCTGTCAATGTTAAATAAACTACTCCAAGAATTTCTCTTTCTAACAGCTCATCTTCCAATCCTAATTCTTCAGCTCTTTCCTCATTAATGAATCCCAATATTCTGCTTTCCAGCACCTTCCCGTCCATTTTTATTGCTTCGTCAATCAGTCTGTCTCTCGCTCTCATTATCAATTCTTCTCCAGCATATCTCTTTTCGCTTCCCGAGGGGTCATAATAATCAGTTACTCCGACGTTCGCCCCCATTCCAAAGAACCACAATCCTCTTACTTCAGTATCTCTATCCTGCGGGTTAGCACAATGCCTGT
>JAGVWS010000032.1 GCA_018304165.1 Candidatus Pacearchaeota archaeon | reverse complement strand
TTGAATGTTGAAAAGCTAGACGGTGGATTTACATTAATTGAAAAATTAGGCATTTGTAGACTGTAACGAATTAATAGGCATTAATTAAGAATAGGTGTAGTTAACCTAATCTTTACCTTATTTATTGAAAATGTGTAGCCTATCATTTTAAATTTTTAGTGAGAGTACCTTGCTCACTCCTTCCTGCATGCTGACACCATAGAGCAGGGATGATTCTGTTATGATGGCGTCGTTGTGCGTCACAATTATATATTGCCCGCTCTTCATGTGCTTCTTAACCAAACTGGCGAGTTTTTCGCTGTTGCGCTTGTCAAGGGCAGCGTCAACTTCATCAAAAATATAGAATGAGTATGGCTTGTATTCCTGAATTGCAAATATCAGTGACAGAGCTACCAGAGTTTTCTCTCCTCCACTCAAGCTTGAGACATCAAAATACTTTCCCCTTGCTACTTTGATAACTATATTCAGCCCTCCAGCAAATGGATCTTCCTGATTTTCTAACTCAAGATACGCTTCTCCCTTAGTGGAAAGCTGTATGAAATTTCTTGTAAATATTTCATTAATTGCCTCAAGTGTCTTCATGAATGTCTTTTTCTTTTTCCTGTCTATCTCGCTTATGATTTTAAGTATCTCCTCCTTTTCCTTAGTCAAAGTTTCTGCCTTCTGGGCTACTTCCTCATACTGCTTCTTTATGTCTTCATAAACTTCCAATGCCCTTAAATTAACCCCTCCGAGAGTTACGCTTGATAATTCCTCGTTGGTTTTTTGCAGCCTTTCCTGCAGCCCATTAATTGATGCTTTAATTATTTCTATCCCTTCAAATTCTTTCAGCTCAATCGTTAAGCTCTCAATTTCTGCATCAAGCTTCGCCTTGTCTATTTTGAAATTATTAGTACTATCATCATTCCTGTCTGACTCATTCTTGACTTCAAGAGATTCCTTTACTTCCTCCTGTATTGCCATCTGCAGGGAAGTCCTCTTTTCAAAGAGCTTCTTGAATTTTGCCTGCAGCTCTCTCTCTTTCTTCTCGCTGTCTTCAAGTTCGGAAGAAGTATTTTCAAGAGACTCTTCTAATTCAAGTATCTCTGCTCCAAGCTCCTCCTCATCTCTTGCAGCCTGTTTTATTATGTCTCTAAGCCTGTCAAGCTCCTTCTGCTTGTACCTTATTTCAGTATCAAGATTATCCTCTGTCCGCGCAGATATATCCTCTATCTCATGAAGAAGTCTTTCGTAAATATCATCAAACCTGTCAATATCAACATAATCTTCTTCAAGAGACTTAAGTTTTTTGTTCAGCTCTTCAAGCTCTCTTTCAAGGAGTTTCTCTTCAGAATAAGATTTCTTGACTCTCTCCTTCTTTTCATTAACATTCTCCAGCTTAACAAGCTCAATTCTGGAATTCTCCATTCTTTCTTTCAGCTTATTTATTTCTGCTTTAATCTTTCCGACGAACTCTGCCTTTCCTTTAACAAATGATACTTTATTATCAATATTCTTTTGTGCATTATTCATCCTTCTGTCGCATTCAGAATAAACTTCCTCCCGGTGCTGCCGGGTCATCTTTGTCTTGCACAAAGGGCATACATCAATCCTGCTTACCTCTTCCTTTATCTCCCTGCTCCTGCTCACCTCGCTCTCCCACACAGAAACCTGTTTCTCAAGCTCAAGCCTTGAATTTTCAGCATCAAATAATTCTTTCTGCTTTGTTTCAATTTCCCCTTGTATCCTTAAAATCCTGCTCCTGCAGGCTTCTGCATCCTTATCCATCAACCCTCCGGCCATCCTGTCAGCTTCCCTTAAAGAAAATTCCATATCATTCTTAAGCTTCTGGCTCTGGTTTTGCTTGTCCTTGACTCTTTCCTTAAGGAAATGGAGCTCATTCCTTACTCCATAGAGCCTCTTCCTCTTAGATTCTACTTCGGCAAGCTCAGCTTTCTTTTCCTCAAGTTCTTTCAGCCTTTCTGCAACTATTGGAGATTTCTTCTTCAGCTCAGCCACTTCCTTCTCAAAAACTCTAAGATGCTCCTCCGTCCTTTCCTTTCTTCTCCTCACTTCGTCAAGTTTCATCTCGCTGTTGTCCTTCCTTACGGTTGACCCCGCCATCTCGGCTCTATAATCAGAAATCTTATTATGCAGGCCTTCCATTTCCACTCCTGATGATTCCTGAGTGTACTTATTAATGCCTGCTACTTCTTCCTCCTTTTTCCTTATAGACTCCTGGAGCTTTGCTATTTTCTCTCTTAGTTTTTCCCTGAGTTTCATATTCTTCTCAATCTCTTCATTGACTCTTTTGACTTCCTTGTCCCTGCTCTCAACATTCTTTGAGATTATGCTTGCCTTGTATTTTTTCTGGTTTTCCTCCAGCTTCCTGAACTTAAGGGCCTGCTGCCTCTCTGTCTCAAGGTTCTTCAGATAAGCAGTTCTCTCCCTCAATATTGCATTAATTTCCCTCAGCCTCTCTTCAGTTTTTTCCAGTTCCCTCAATGACCTTTCTTTGCGGGTTTCATAAACAGATATCCCCGCAACTTCCTCAACTATTTTGCGGCGCTCTTCAGGATTAATCCTTATTATCTCTGCTATCTCTCCCTGAAGAACTATATTAAAGCCGTAAGGATCAATTCCCGCCTGTGCCAGCAGCTCAAGGACTTCGTTCCTTGTCTTTGTCTCTCCGTTAATCCTGTAAATTCCCTGCCCGTTCCTCCTGACAATTCTCTGTATCTCAACTCTTTCAGCATCAAGAGAAAATCTCCTGTCAGAATTATTAAAAACTATTTTCACCATCGCCTCAGCAGAAGGCTTGTGTGCCTTAGTTCCGGAAAATATAAGATTAGCCGCCTTCGCCGCCCTCATGCTCTTAATGCTCAATCTCCCGAGGACAAAGCAGATGGCGTCGGTTATGTTAGATTTTCCAGCGCCATTTACGCCAACGATGGTATTCATTCCGTTTTCAAAGGGTACTTCCGTCTCGCTCGCAAAGCTCTTGAACCCCTTCATCACCAGTTTTTCAATATAGGACATGAGATATTACCTTAAAGAGTATATTTAAAAGTTGTTAGAATAAACAAAATAGCTGGATGATAAGCAAATCATGTTAACTATAAAAGGACTACATAAAGAAAGTTTTATAAACAAGCTTTTCTAGGGTTTATTATGATCTCCCCCTACACCATTGACCGCAAAACAAGCAGAGCTTTCGGGCTTGTCAAAGCAGACATGAATCGTATTTTTTCTATTCTTGAGCAAATCCAGAAGGACCTTGCAAAGATGAAGGGAACTGATATTGAAGTTGCTGACCAGCTAATCGGCATAAGCAAGAACATTCAGAAAGTCAGGCACGAAACAGACACTGCTCTTAAAGAAGCGGAAACTGCCAAGGAAGAAGCTAAAGAAGCATTGGTTGAAGCCGAAGACATCAAGAAATACAAGCCAAAGCCAATTGTCAAGACAAAAGTTGTTTACAAGAAGAGCAGCAAGTCTACAAAATTCGTTGCTGCCAGAGGAGGCAAGAAATTCCATCATCCCTCATGCCCCTTCGCCAAGAATATTCTTCCTAAGAAAAAAATCATTTTCAAGTCTAAAGAAACTGCTCTCAATAATGGTTATAAAGAGTGTAAGTGCTTGTTGAGGTAATGGGGGCCTCTGTTTAATGGCTAAAATTACAAAAGGTTATATTTCCAGTAAAGCCAGGATAATAAAAAACATTCTCAATGCCAGGGGAATTGTTTCTGCTTCAGATTTAGAAAAATCTGTAGGTGTTACAATCTCTTTAGGAGATGACGTTTTAGAATTTGTTTCTAAAGATCATTCCGAGCAAGGAGTTCGCTCCACATCTTATAAGTTTTCTTATGGTGCTCCAGGAATTGGGACTCCAATTGAGGGCGCTGTTAATCCAACGCCTAACTATTCCTTAATGATCGTTAAGTGCGGGAGCTTTATTCCGGGTTATAGTTCTTTTGGCTCTGATCAACAAGGTAATATTTTACAAGTCAGAGAGATGCGTAATTCTGGCTTTGCTGAATTAATGGCGGCTCTTGAAGAATTGTCCGTTTTAAAATAACTTATTAACTATTAATTGTTAGAATCATCATGAAAGTCAAACTTGTGGAAGCGAGTAATGCAGCAAGATATTTAGAACAAGCAATTTACAACAACGGTATAAATAATTATGATGATTTGGCTTCCTCTTCTCGTTCACGCATTGATGCGGATAATCCTTGGGGTGCCGGCGACATCATAAACTTTTCTAAGATTACCGGACCAACCGGACTTTTAAGGATCAAAGTTTCTTACCATTTTGTCCGTTATGGCAGAGATATATTAATAGCCAGGTTTGCTCCTCCAGGAGATGACTGCAGTTCCTTAGAAGTTGTTTGCAATTCGTCCTCGCTTAGGGGCTTTGATGTCTGCGACTCTGATATGAACGGAGATAACCTTGTTTTCTTTCGCCAGCTTCTGGATACCCACGGAGCTTCTTCTTTTGACAAAATAATGGGGGAACTTCATAGTCTGCAGAGATTCTGCCAAAAAGCCAGAACTTAATTCTCAAACAATTTCTTCTGTTTCTCTTTCTTCCTGTGCCTGTCAATTGCCTGCTTCTTCGTGTCAATTCCCAATATATTTTTAAGAGTCATCCAATGCTCCCTGAATATTTTTTTGTCCTTGTGATCATGATAGTGCTTCTTTATGAATTCTACAGTTACTGGATCGTGGGGGTATCCTGAACCAAAATTCATTCCTATTTCTTTCTTTAGCTTCTCAATTTCTTCATCTCTCTTTACTTTTGCGAGTATGGATGCTGCCGATACCGCGACGTGGTTTACGTCTGCTTTATGCTCGCACAAAAAGGCCAGTCCTCTCGCGCTTCCTTCAATGAATTCCCTAACTTTTGTCAGCCACGCATTCTTGTTTGTGGAAGGGCAGTCTAAGACTATTTTTATCGGCTTACCCGGATTCTTTCTCCTTATTCTCGTGATTATCTGCGCTGCCGCTATAGCTTCAATTGTATTCAAATTTATTTTAGAATTCATCATCTCGTTTATCTCTTCAGCCGTGAAGATTTTTGTTTCGTAATCTTTCGCTATCTCTTTTATCTTTTCTGCTAGTTCTTCCCTCTTTGCTGCCGTCAGCATCTTGCTGTCCTTAACTCCAAGCGCTTTTAGCTTCTGCTCATCTTCCTTTAGCAGCAGGCATCCCCCAAGAACTATTGGTCCAATGACTGGTCCGCGGCCCGCATCGTCAATGCCGAGTATTAGCTCTGACATGAATGATAATTAATAAATGGCACTTAAAAACTCTTGCACGAGTTTTAAGTGAAGCTCCCAACCACAGCCGTAAGGGAATACCCCTGACGTTCAACCAAGAAAGGAAGCTATGGGACTTCATAAGAAATAAATTAGTTAGTAGTTCAGAGTAATTATCAGTAACACTCTACGATAAGTTAGTAGTTCAGAGTAATTATCAGTAACACTCTACGATAAGTATACATGTCGATGGTGCAGGCTTGTTGAGTAAGTTATGTGAGTTATCAGCTAATGGTTGGATAATTGGCTATATATTTGCCCAACCGCAGCAGAGCTGTGGGGATTTCTTTTTAATTAATACCTGTCAAGATGGTTAGGCTAAACTTATAGAAGCAGGCGACTCCAGCCTATCCTAGCTAGCTGATGTCCAGATAACTATAGCAGGGGGTGGATTTGAACCACCGATGTCAGGGTTATGGGCCCTGCGAGAACTCCTGGCTTCTCTACCCTGCTGTATGAAAATACGAGAGTCATTTTCCTTTTAAAGCTATTGTTTGCTTGAGTATCTCCGATATAAACTAATTTAGCCATAGATTTATGGGAAGAAACTATTAATGTTAATTCTATTAGTAATCATGAATAAACGTTTGTTAGCAATTACCCTCGATTGAACCTGCTATAAGCGTCGTATCTAACTAATAATAGAACTATTTCGATAACTATACTACTTTTATATTATCATTCACCGGAGATACTTTATACATTTTGTATATTATATGATCTTTCTCTTAATAGAGTACGATAAATTTTAAAAGAATTAATGATTATTGCTAAAGATGAAATTACAGAAATGGCATAGAGTAACAGCTACATTAGGTCATCAGGGTGCTGGAAGAGCAATAGAAATAGAGCTATATTTCTTTGGAGCTGATGCTATGGAAGTTTTTAAAAAATATAAGCGCCTTGGAGGCATTCATAGAGGTGATACTCCTAAAATAAGAGCTTTAGAAGAAGATGAAGCTTCTTTGCTGGAGAAAGAGATATTAGAGAGAGATATTGCATTAGACACAGCAAAAAAAAGAGGTTATTCTCCATCTAGAGAATATAGAATTTCGTAACCTCAAAGTTTAAAATAGATGATTCCTCTTTAATTTTATCATGCCTACATCGCGTAATGGTATCGCATCGGATTGCTAATCCGAGCCCCTCCGGGGGCATCCAGGTTCGATTCCTGGTGTAGGCGTTTTGAAGCTGAAAGTTTCAACACCATGAATCGGCCAGAGCAACGCCGGTCTTGAGCTTCAATTCCAAGCACTTTCATTCATCTAAAAAACCAATGATAAAAAATGAAAATGCAAGCAGGTGTAGGCGTTTGTGATTTGTTTAACGCTTACACTGGCATCCTTCTTTTCTAGAAACTATTATTAACTCTTTTAATCCTTAATGGTTATGGTTTATTTAAGTAAAAAGGATGCTGAGGAAGTTGCAAAGGCACTTTCAGAATCTAATGATAAGAAACTTTTAGTCATAGCTAATAAAATAAAGAATCATAAGAAAGCACCAGTCTACTTTTATGATAAAGATGATATAAAGAGATTGTTAAGAAAAGCTTTCAGGGAGAAGCGAAGTGTTAAGATTAATTATTACAGCCATATGTCTGACGAAGTTACTAATAGAATTATTGATGTTTACCAGCTTCATGATGATTGCGTTATAGCTTACTGTCATTTGCGAAACGACGAGCGAGTTTTTCGCATTGATAGAATTAACAAAGCAGCAATACTGGATGAAAAATATAAAATTCCTAAAGGTTGGGAGCCAGAAAGCATAATCTTAAATAAATAAAATGAGCATCGAGAAGGAAAGACCAAGGTGTCCTTTTCAAAGGTTAAAAGCAATGCCATGTTGCTGCTTCCCTGCAGGTTCAACTCCTGTAAGCGGCAGTTTTCTGCCGCTAGAGGGTACTTCTAATTATTGTGTTTTATCAAATAAGTCTTCAGATAATAGTAGCAGCAATTATATTTGGGGTATGGTTTATTATGAATAGAGAACATTCTATTTTTTGAGTACAGTTTTCGTTTCTCAAGCTAATGAAAAGCTTTTTAAGTAGTAGTAGTATAGTAATATTAATTTAAGTCCCCAGTATGACCTCCTCACGGAGGGAATGCTGGGCTCAAAGTTTTAGAAATCTTTATATTGTTTTTGGAGGTAAGTTTTATATGAAAAAGAAGGCAATATTTTTTATTGATGCTAATAATTGGTATCATAATGTTAAAAATATAGTAAAACCCGGTTGGATAGACATTAGAAAAGTAGTTGAGTTGATATCCAAAGAGAAAAATCTTAGCATAGTTGATATAATTTGGTATGCTTCTGTTCCAAGTATTAAAGATGGCGACGTAATGTATTATCAACATATGTCTTTTTTATCAAAATTAGAAAAGCAAGGAATCAGGGTTGTTACAAGAAAACTTCAGCGCCTGTCTAATCAAGAGGAAAAGGAAAGTAAAGCTCAATCAATAAACTCTTTAGGCCTTTGTAATGTTTGTAAGCCCCTAGTTGAAGAGTCTTTTCTTGATTTAGCTGATTTTAAGAAGAAGGAGAAGGGCATTGATGTTTGGATTGCAGTAGATATGATCAAAAAGTCAGTTATAGAGAAAGCTTGTGATGTTTGTGTATTAATATCTGGCGATGCTGATTTTGTTCCTGCCCTAAAAGTCGTCCAAGAAGGTGGAAAAGAAGTACTTAGCACATTTGTTCCATTTGGTTATTCTTTTGAACTTAGAAATGAATTTCCTTATCTTTTCTTAGGTAGAGCAAAAATAATGGACTGTTTAAAACCTTATGATAAGGATAAGAAATGATAGACTGGTTACAACTTATTCAGGGCATTATTGGTGCAGGGATTGGCGGAACAATTGTCGGCATAATATCTCAACATCAATCAAACAAGAGATTAGCGATATATAATTTAGTAAATGAAAGCCAATTCAAAGCTTTTAGTGAACTTTGGAGATCTCTAATGAATCTAAAAAGAAAGGGTGAAGATTTATGGCAAGAGGCAAATGAAAGATGGTTATCTGAATTTGTTAAATATATTGAAGAAGCACATATAAGTCTTCAAGATAATGCATTAATACTAGATAAAAAGGAATATGAAGACTTAAAGAAAATCTTAGACCAATTCTGGCATTATAGAGTAGGTAAAGAAAGACTTATAGAGATGGATAATAAAAAGATCCAGCAAAAAATATCTTATCTTAGTGGTTCAATTGTAATATCAGACGAAAGACAAAATCAAGTATTCAGCAATGAATCAATAAAGAAAGAGTATGAAAAGCTCCTTGATGATTTAAGAGAGAAATTTCAAGCCAAGATGGGAATAAAGTAAAGCTCTACAACATTTATAAACTCTTACAGCATCGGTAAATCGTAAAATTAAGCAATGATATTTTGCTTATAAATGACGATTAGTGCTCAGCACCATCTTCTCTAGAGATTGGGTAGTGTAGGCGTTCATTCAGAAATCGAACATCTTTAATCCCAGCCAGATTATCATCAGACCAGCAGCTTTGTTGAATAACTATTGTCTGTTTAATAAGTAATTAGTAACTAAACATAAACTCTAGAAATACTAATGCTTAGCTGTTTAAAAAGTATTCTTGTTCAACGACTTATTAAACAAATTTCAGACCAGCACTAACTTTATATAGTGTTATCTTCTCACCTAATAATGGAAAAAGACATAGGCAAGATTAAAAAAAATGATTTTACCGACATAGTTATAAGAGTTGACGATTTTGGCGGAAGGCCGGGCATAACAATAAGAGAATATGTCAGGGGAGAGAGATACACTGGCTTCACGAAGTCAGGAACAAGGATTCCCCTTGAAGAGCTTCCAAACTTCAAGGACATGGTCAACAGCATAAAAGTAGAAGATTTTGATTTTGAGCCCTCCAAGAATTCCAAGCTGCCTTCAACGCCTGCTTCTCAAAAACAATCAAAGCCATCCAAAA
Organism: Candidatus Pacearchaeota archaeon; assembly: GCA_018304165.1. Lineage (GTDB taxonomy): Archaea > Nanobdellota > Nanobdellia > Pacearchaeales > GW2011-AR1 > JAGVWS01. The sequence goes on along the minus strand of JAGVWS010000032.1, from coordinate 35,330 downwards.
AAGAAATAGATGAAAAAAGCAGCAGTGAAGGAAGTGAAGAAGGCGAAGAATTCTACTGATAAATAAGTATCATCTGAAAATATATATTTTTCTGGCGCATTATTTATAAAACCTTTTAAGGGTATAATCTTCATGGGTAATGATTTTAAAATGGTGTGGGGTCCTTATGAGCCTTTAAGAGTTTATGCTCCAGCCATTAGGCAAAAATTTCGGGAAGAGGCACAATTCATGCTTGATGATTTAAAGCGCAAAAAATCACGTGTTGACTATGTAAGAATCCAAAGGGAAGATGTTAATTATGAGTGTAATGTAGTCCGCAGAGTAGTTACTGAAAGAAGCCCCAAGTGGTATGTTGAGTTTTGGGCTAGATACAGGTACTCTCTAAGAAGAAAAGGAAATCCTGACCAGGATAAGAAATATGATCGAGCCAGAGGCCCAAAGAATTCTGCCATCCAAAGAAGACGGTTTGAAAACGCTTTAGAAAGAATAATTGATGGAACAGACAGAGCATCTCACAGGAAAGGAAGGGTAGTGGAGCTAACATTCTATGTTGGAAGACGTAAATATAATGGAGCAACCATACCCCACCACCTTAGAACTCAGGAAAGAATTAGAACTATTCAAAGGTATAACACTATTGGCAGGAGAGCCAGGCAATTGATTTATGAAAGACTCGTCCAGGGCTGCCTCTATGAAGGCCATTGGGTGCTTCCCGACAGACGTGTTAGAAATTACTTTGGAGTTCCCCTGCCTCCAAATCACAGCGAGATGGTCGCCGATAATAGAAGGATGAGCAGTCATAACCTAAGAAGGCAGACTAGGGAATATGCAAAACCTAGGGGACTTGATGAAGTCCCTTTCTAAAACTTTTTAAAATTAAGATTTAAATACCCCCGCCTACTTTCATAAAACATGAAAGTGCGCGATATTATGCATTCCCCCATAACAATTGACAGCAAGGCCAAAATTACTGATGCTCTTTCTGAAATGTCAAAAAAGCACATACATTCTTTGATTGTAGTGAGCAGCGACAAAATAGCCGGCATAATAACAGAAGATGACATCCTTGATAATCTCGGCAGGATGAGCGGAAAGGTAAGCGACATAATGACCAAGAACATTAAAACTATTAACGATGAGGAGGAGTTAAGCGAAGCTGCTGAAGTAATGAACCGCGAGGGAGTCAGGAGACTTCCCGTGACAAAGAAGGACAAACTCGTTGGGATTATAACAGCAACAGATCTTCTGGCATACGCAGGAGAGCTTTCAGAGGTATTTTTGTTTGATTAAAATAAATAAAATTCAATTAATATCACATAACAAAATATGTGTTAAGATGACTTTAATATAAATCATCAACAAACGAGCCAATTATCTTGACAACTGACAATTAGTTGTAATATGGATAACTGCACAGGTTAAGTTACAAGAAGATGCAGTTAGACAGATAGAGAACTGCAAAAAGCAGGTCATATAAGCAACGCAGTTGTCTATAACTCTAAATAACCATCATAAGATAATACTAATGAAACCCACTTTATTGGTTAGGTTTGGTTAAATTAGTTTGATGTTGGGATAATGATAGGATTATCGGCTAATTATTATTTATCTCACTTGTCCTTATTATTTCCAGCCCGCATTCTCTCAATAGAGTGATAGTTTTATCTCTCATCTCCGCATTTCCCAATCCTTTATAATCAATAATTACCGTGCTGATTTTTTCCGAAGTCTTTTCTATTGCCTGCTCTATTAATTCTTTATTCAGCGGCAGAGCGTATTTTGGTGCTATGAAGCTGATGGCATACTTGGAGCTTAGCTGTATCCTGTTGAATGACTGGCAGTAATGCAGCCCTCCAACAGCTATAGCGGGTTTATAATTATTGTTCTCATTATTATCCCTATGCTCATCATAACCAGTGATAAACTCTTTTATTGATCTTGCCAGCACTTCAATCGCTTTCAAATCACTCCATTCCTTTTCTGTTCCTCCAACTTCTACAAACATGCATAGTTTCTCTACATAAGGCCCGTGATGAGTAGCCTCAAGGGAAAATTCATATTCCTTATCAATAATTCCTTTGCTTTTTGCTTCTTCAGCATTTCTCTGCAGAATAATGCTCATTTCTTTTATCATTAACGCTGAAGTTTTCACAAGTGTTCCATCTTTTCCGCCATAATCTGCTTTCTTCCAATTGCCGATGCTATGCACACAGAAATTCTTCCTTCCCTCGCCTGAATAATGGCGCGATGCAAATATAATGAGCTCTGCGTCTTTTATGCTCTCCTCTTCATCAATGTCCTCCAGATTGACAATATCTTTGTCAAACTCATAAACTTTGCTCCCAAATTTCTCAAGAGCTTCCTTGATATTGCGCCCTGCTGTATCTTTTTTAGAAGTTATAACTGCATACTCTAAAGACATAATGCTTTTAAAAAAGCCTATTTTAAATAAGTTATGATATGGCCGATTCAGGTATTGCTGGCACTATTGGTCGTTGCTTCTTCATTAGTCATGGGTATTCTGCTTGCAAGATGGACTAAGGAAGAACTTAAAGACGGAAGAAGATACTTTAAGCTTATTCTGATGTTATCCATTTTTTTTATTATTATCAGCATGGACTTATGGGCTTTAAAAATAGCATCATGGCAGGCAGGCATTAGTTCTGCCATGGCTTTCTTGTATTTATTGGTAATATCTCTGATATCTTTAAAGACAGGATCAGGCTTAAAATAAACAGAGTATCATTAAAGAAAATGGTCAGAACATTATTTGCTGATTATGAAGTTATTGTAAGGTCTGTTTATAGAAAGCCTCTCCAGCTGCCATCAACAAACAACCTTGCGGAGATTTTAAAGCTAATAGTTTCCCAGGAGCCAATGCTCCCAAAAAACCTCTGTACGGGCAACAGAAATCCAGAAGGAGTAAGGCATGACCTCTTAGTGTTATTATTAAAAATTGGCTTAGAGTCTGTTTTTGATGAAGTAGTGATAACTGACACTCTTCCCTTTGAATCCGCATGGCACCCCCGCCGGCCGGACATTTACTGTGATGCTCCCAAGAAGCCATTGAGTTTCAGAGGAATTGTATATGAAGCAATTAGTGAAGTTCCGAAAGTTTGTGATGAATTCCTTCTACCTATCCACCCTACAATTATAGAGGTTAAAATAGGACAAAATTGCTTCATCTCTCAAAAGCGTGCGAGGATTATTGACCAATTATTCGGATATGAAAAGAGTATTGGCAGGCCATGCAACAAAGTGTTCTACGGCCATGAAAAAAGCCCCATTGTTTATTTAATAGACAGCACGCCCTAATAGTCATCTGCATAGGGTTAGTATAGGCATTCCTTAAAGACAAAACAAAAAATAATTTAACCCATGCCTATAATGATGATTCTAAAGTTTTAAAAGAGCAGGAGAACTTTAGTTATAATGGAAAAGCTCTACGACCTTATTATTATCGGCGGAGGTCCGGCCGGCCTGACAGCAGCTATTTATGCTTCCCGCGCCAACCTCAAAACCCTGATACTAGAAGGCTCAAAAGACATGGGCGGGCAGCTAATTCTTACAACAGAAGTTGAAAACTATCCTGGTTTTCCCGAAGGAATTCTTGGGCCGGAATTAATGAAGCGCATGCGCGAACAGGCAAAGAAATTTGGCGCCACTATTATCAACGAAGACGCTGTCAAGGTTGATTTCTCTAAATCTCCTTACACTGTTGAAACTTCCAAGAATAAGTTCAAAGCTAAGTCAGTAATAATTGCTACTGGCGCCCGCACAAGATGGTTAGGTCTTGATAGTGAGAAGAGGCTCATCGGAAGAGGAGTTTCAAGCTGTGCGACCTGCGATGCCGCATTTTTCAAAAACAAAAATGTCTTTGTCATTGGCGGAGGCGATAGTGCTCTAGAAGAAGCACTCTTCCTAACAAAATTTGCCAATTCTGTGACTGTTATCCACAGGCGTGATAAACTGAAGGCTTCAAAAATCATGCATGACCGTGCTCTCAGAAACAAAAAAATTAAATTTGTTTGGGATTCTGAAATTAAGGATATTCTTGGTGAGAATAAAGTTAGCGGTATAAAGATTATCAATGTCAAAACTAATAAATTTTCTGAATTAAAGGGCGATGGCGTCTTCATTGCTATTGGACACTTACCTAACAGCGAACTCTTTACTGATTTAAGCAAAGATGAAAAAGGCTATTTGATTGTCAAGAATAATGTTTTCACTGACAGGCCCGGCATCTTTGTCTGCGGAGATGTCCATGATCATCGTTACAAGCAGGCAGTTACTGCTGCTGGCCTTGGATGCATGGCGGCAATGGAAGCAGAGAAGTGGCTGGAAGAGAATAAATAATTATTTGCCAATAACAGAAAAATCTCAAGAAGCATTGGAGTTTAATAAGAATAATAAGAAAGAATTGAGGGAGATAAGGTTTCTTCCGCAAAATATTGATTTCTCAACTATTACTAATATTTACGGCAATAAAGTTGCTATCTTTTCCCTTAAACATGGGATTTTTGGAGTTTTAATAGACAATTCTGAAATAGCTGATAATCAAAAGAAAATATTTGATATCCTCTGGCGGATCGCGAAGCGTTCATAACTTCCGCTTTACCTGAGATAAAACAGAAAGCTTTAAATATAACTAAGTTATATTTAGTTATATGGAGATTGAAGTAATACCAAGAAAATGGGGAAGTTCTATAGGCATAGTTATACCTCAAGAGGTGGTTGAAACTGAAAATATTCAAGAGAATAAAAAAATTAAAATTGAAATAAAGAAAGAAAGGGCTAAAGCTGGAGAATTATGGGGAATATTAAAAGATTGGAAGAAGCCTACTCAGCAAATTAAGGATGAGATGAAAAAAGGATGGGATTAAATAAATACTTCTTTGATAGCTACGCACTTATTGAGATGTATAAGGGCAATTCCAATTATGCTCAATACGTTCAGGAAGATGTCACTATTACAATTTTTAACTTGGCGGAGATTTACTACTCTATACTAAATGGCTTTTCAGAAAGCGTTGCGGATATCATTCATGAAAAGTATAAGAACAATGTTTCCAAAATATCAGAAAAAATATTAAAAACTGCCATGAAATTTCGTAAAGAAAATAAAAAGAAAAATCTTTCTTACGCTGATTGTATTGGTTATATCTACGCTCTAAAAAATAATCTTGTTTTTCTTACTGGCGATAAAGAATTTGAAGGAATGAAGAATGTGGAGTTTGTGAAGTAATTGTTTTATAACTTCCATCTCATTTGAACCTATCGCTTTGTTTAAATACTGGTATTTCTTACTTTAATTATGGCTGGAAAATATATAATGGTTTCATTGGACGATGAAAGGAGCAAGCACCTGTCGGAAGTCCTAGCTAATGAGACATGCAAGAAAATACTAATGTTTATGTCTGAAATAAGTGAAGTAACAGAAACAGACATCTCAAAGAGCCTGAACATCCCTCTTAACACAGTAAATTACAATATGAAGAAGCTTCTTGCCTCTCACCTGGTTGAAGAAGCTGAAAAAATCCTGTGGAGCGAGAAGGGAAGAAGAATAAGAATTTATAGAATATCAAACAAGTCCATTCTGATAACGCCAAGGACAAAGAGCAGGATAAACAAGATATTAACTGCGCTAATAACTTTGGCGTCTTCGGCAGCTATAGGCCTGTCCATAAAATTCGCTTTGAGAAGCGAATTAAAGCCTCTTGAGGAAGATATTTATAGCACCGGTGAAGCAGCTATTGCCACAACCCAGAAATTCCTTGCAGAAAGCTCTTCGCAAAATATAAGTAAGCTTGCAGAATTAATCTCTTCTGTTCCTTCATGGGGATGGTTCCTCGGAGGAAGCTTGTTTGCATTGATAATAATCTTGATATTAAACTGGAAGAGGATGTAAAATGAAAAAACCAATATTAATTGCATTGATAATCGTGGGAGTATTGCTTCTGATAGCCACTTCTTTCCTGATTTACATTAATTACAGCTCAATTCCCTTAAATGCAGTTCCCTTCCCTTCAAAGAAAGTCATAGACATAATTCTTCCAGAGCAGAAGTTCTCAGCTAAATTGGAAAATCCTTCATCAACAATTAATCTTGGAGAAGAAGCCATTTACAACCTGACAATAATTGATTATCACAGCAAATCAACAGATAATTATGAATACAAGATTTACTTTGAAGATAACAGCTATCTCAACGGCGAATTTTACTATGATTTTCCAGATGACGGCCTGCCTCGTGTAGCTGTTGTTTCCAGCCAGATTATTACAAAATTCCTCGGGTCTGGAGAAACTATTCAAGTAAGGCTTGGAGTCAGAGCAAAGACTTCAAATGTAACCCCAGGTGCTTATAAATTTTACATTAAAATAAATGAAGCCAACTCGCTCAAATATCAAACTATTGAAGGAAGCATTACAATAAATTAATGGGAGTAAGATGGATAAAACAACAACCTCAATTTTATTAGCGGCATTATTGATTAGTTCTTTAATTGTACAAATTCAGGCTTTTAGCGGAGTTGATAAAGAGCCAGATTTTGCTCCGAGCTATGATTGGAGCATTCACTATGTTAATTTATTTAAGCAGGCAATAAAGGAGAAATATGACGTTAGCGACGATGCTCTTAATGATAGATTAAAAATTATTGCTGTTGTTGATGGCAAGATGGTTGATGGCTTTGCAATTGACCGCCGTGAAGGACTGGCGAAAATCCATTACTTATATCAAATTGACTGGGCTGTTTATAATGGGCACCTAAGCTTTGATACACTAGAGGCAAACGATGAACAAATCCTCCAGATGATGAAGGATAGAATATGGCCAATTTTTGATATTGAAAGTGTTATCACTAAAGAAAAAGCTGAAAACCTTGGCTTGGCTTATCAGGAATTAACAAGCCCGTGGTATAATGATAATACCTGGATCTATGTTGAAGGCTCGCAAAACAAGCCTTCTTATGCCAAGCTGGTTTTTGATGTACCTAAAACCATTAGCGAGAAGGATAATAAGTGTTTGATAGAAACTTATAGTTTAGAAACTGGAGAAAAATTGCTCAGCGAGGAATTAGCTTGCGTGGTTTACGGCAATCTTGATAATAATCAAACAACTTCATCCCCTAATAACTCAAAAGTGTTCTTTGTTGGTTTAATTTTCCTGTTATTAGTCACAGCTATTATTTTCTTCTCAAAGAATAAATCAAAAATTATATGGAGGTAAAAAGAAAAAGCAAATATGGAAAAATCAGTTAAAATAACCCTGATTATTGCAGCGACTGTCCTTATTCTCGGTATTCTGGGATTCATTGCCTTTGACTCTGTAGTCAGCCCCTCGAATACAATGGCCGTGCAGGGCTCTTCAGTTTTAAAAGTCCTTCCTGACACAACAAGCGTCGGGTTCAGCATTCAGACTTCAGCAAAGACGGCAGAAGCTGCGAAGAGCAACAACTCCGTAATCTTTGAAAATCTGATAGCAAAGCTTGCAATAGCAGGATTTGACAGGAGTGACTTGAAGACGGAGAGCTTCAACATCTACCCTGAATATGACTACAGGTACGATGGAAGCAATAAGATAAAGGGCTACATTGTCCAGCACAATTTAAAGATTGAACTTAATTCAGACAAAGCTGAAGAAGTCGGGAAAGCAATTGACGCAGGAGTTGAAGCAGGAGCTTTGATAAGTTACATAAACTTTGAGTTGAGTAAGGACGCTGAAAACTCTTACAAAGTGCAGGCGCTTGAAAAGGCAACCCAAGACGCGAGAACCAAAGCAGAGGCGGTTGCCCGCGGATTAGGCAAGAAAGTCGGAGGGTTAGTTTCAGTGTCAGTATCTGAATTCAATTACTACCCATGGCCGATTTATACAGCCAGCACAGGAATTGCCTACGATGAAAATGTAGCAGCTGCAAAGGAAGCTGCGGGCAGCACAAGCATCAACCCTAGCGAGAGAGAGGTAACTGCGATGGTGAGCGTGACCTTTAAGATAAAATAATTTTTGTTTTTTATTTATTTTTAGTTTTTTGTTTTAGCTTTCTAATGCGCTCACTATGTGATCTAACCATTCTTCTCCATTAAAAAAAGATCTTTCAATGCAGTAAGGTTTATCAGCAAAGAACATTGCTGCAAGAGATTCTCTTCTTTCTTTTTCCTCTCTTCTTAAATCTCTCTTCCCAGGAATACCAGCCAACTCTCTTTGATTTCCAAAATCACTTATAATCTGAATTGATTGTTGTGTCGACAACCCCCTAATATCACCAATGACTCTTATTTCAATGCCCTTGCCGACAGGCTGCGTTATTCCTAATTTTTCTAAATCATTCAGCGGCCTGTCAAAGCCCAGCCTTGCTAAATCCTGAGCTACAAAATAAACAGCGTTATTGCACGTCTTATCATCCTTCATTGCATTGACGTAGTGTATTCCAGGTCTTAAGTCCAAACTCTGAGGCAAATCTGGATGAGAGGTAACTATCTCGTGAAGTCTTAACAAAGATTCTGGGTCTTCAGATGCCAAGCCGCATAAAAAATAAGTTAGCTGTGCTTCTCCTTCCTCCTTTCTTTCAAAGTATTCTTCTCTAATATCTAAAAACCCTCTAACTTTAACCATAATATTATTACTAATTAATTACTATATAAACCTTTTCAAGCCGCTCTTCTCACGCCTTCTATTCCTTGTGGCAACGTCATCCACGCCGTCATGCTTCCAAATCCTTTTTTGCTAATACTGAAAGGCTCAATCCTCTTGGGATTTTTTAGGAATATCAAGATACAATATTCTTTGTCTTTAAATAGTTCAAAAAATTTATCTCTATCATTAATTCCGATGCCATCCCATTCGCCATATTCACTAATTATCTTCCTGACTTTGTTATGATTAAGAGCATCAAACTGCATGACTCTCTCAACCTTTGCCATTACAGTTATTGGTTCTCCGGAATTCTTGAAGTAGATATTATCATCAGGTTTTATTTTATTCCACGGGCTTGACTTATTAGAATACCATCTTGACTCAATCTTCTTCTCTCCAGAAATTATCTTTTCAAGAAGCATCCACGATTTCTTCATTATTGCAACATGATCCATCTCAACACCCTCAACTTTCACATCCTCTCCAGTATTGCAATGCGTTTTTCCAAAGGCGGATGCGTCTGGAATAATCCAGATACTCTTTTCTTTAACGGGTCGCTCATGAACAAAGGAGCAATTGCCTTGCTTACCTTGAGCTTGTTTCCTTCGCCTTCGTTCTTTATTTTTATTAATGCATTGCGAAGTCCGGTAGGCGAGCGTACAAACTTCACCCCGCTCGCGTCCGCTGTATACTCGCGTTTTCTTGAAATTGCCAGACCTACAAGATTAGCAGCTATTGGCGCAAGAATAGCAAGAACAATTCCGATGAGCATCAATATCGCTCCGCTCCTGCTGTCATCCCTTCCCCCTCCTCTTCCTCCACCACCCCCAAACCACAGACTCCTCAAGAACATCTCAGAGATTATTGCTATCATCCCTATAAGTATTGCTGACAGAGTCATGAATCTAACATCATAATTAGCTACATGCGATAATTCATGTGCTAAAACTCCCTCTAACTCATGCTTGCTAAGCTTTTGCAATGCTCCTTCTGTAACACACACCGCTGCATGATTCCAGTCTCTTCCAGTGGCGAAAGCATTTATCTGACTTCCATGCATGACATAGAGCTTCGGCTTTGGAAGCCCGCTCGCCAGACAAAGCCCCTCAATAATATTGTGATACTCTCTGTAATGAGTAGCATCAGCAAGCCACGCTCCCGCAGAAGCAATGGCAATCCTGTCAGAATTATAATATCCGAATATAGTATAGCTTATTGAAATTATTATTGATAAAACCATTATCACAAAAAAGAACCCGGGATCGAAAGCGAAGGAGATTACATACCCTATTAGAATCAATACTAAGAGGATACTTGCCACTAAGACTAAGGACTTTCTCTTGTTAGAAGAGATTTGTTCATGGAAAGACAACCTCGCCTCACCTCTTTCCCGAGTCATGATTATCCGAGGAAAGAGGCGTATTTAAAGATTTATTCAGTTAATGCTATGTTCTTTAGCATATAATGAAGAGAGAAAGATTTAAATAGTTAATGCACATTATTAAGTGTATTAAATATATTAAATAAAACATAAGATGCCTACAATAACTCTATCCGTAAATGATGAACTAAAGAAGGATATGGACCAGATAAGAGATATTAACTGGTCTGAAGTAGCCAGAGCAGCAATAAAGATCAAAGTTGAGCAGATGAAGATTCTGAATAAGATAATTTCCAAATCAAGATTCACTGAGAAAGACGCTCTAGAAATGGGCAGAAAAATCAACAAAGCAATTCATAACAGATATTATAAAAATGAAGATAGTAATTGATGCTAATATTTTGATGTCTGCCCTTATTAGGCCTATAGGTAAGACTTGCGAATTAATATTTAATGATAAGTTAGAATTATTAGCTCCAAATTATATATTTGAAGAAATTCATAGGCACAAAAAAGAAATATCTGAGAAATCTGGATTATCTGATGAAGATTTTAACAATTTCTTAAACATAATTTCAACTAGAATAAGTCTATTTTATTTTGAAAACTTTAAAAACTTCATGAAAGAGGCTCTTGTAGCTTCTCCAGATGAGAATGATTCAGAATACTTTGCTCTTGCCATGAAATTCGGCTGCCCGATATGGAGTAATGACAAAAGAATAAAGCTCCAAGACAAAGTAAGAGTTATAGACAACTGCGTTGCTTATATGACATGCTTTTTGCAGTTCTCTATCTGTCTAACTGCATCTTCTTGTAACCTAACCTGTGCAGTTATCCATATATCAACTGAAGAAGTTGTAAAAATGACATTATATGGCCCGTTTTGTAAGCTATAAGGCAGCAGACACGAAACAGGAAGTGAAGCCCTACGATTAATTCCTGGAAAGATATTTATCTTCTTTAATAATGTCAAGATGTTTAATCTTGAGCACTGTCGGAAATGATAATCCACATTTCCGAAGGCCTTAAATATATCTTAGCAGGTAGTATCCTGCCCGTCGTTTTCATAGTTTTCATAATCATGACACTCATAAAACCCGCAAAAGAGCACAGCAAGGAGGAAGTTGAGCGGGAGCTTCATCCTCTTGTCAAAGAATGGTTCTTCTCAAAATTCAAAGACTTCTCCCTTCCTCAAAGATACGGCGTTCCGGCCATAAGAGACAGAAAGAACATATTAATTTCAGCCCCAACAGGAAGCACTAAAACCCTAACAGCATTTCTCTCAATAATCAATTACTTAGTCATCCTCGCAGAAAAAAACGAGCTTGAGAACAAAGTTTATGCTGTTTATATAAGCCCCTTAAAGGCGCTTTCGAATGACATCTACAAGAATTTAGTAGAGCCTCTCGCAGAAATCAACAACATCGCTGAAAGGCACAGCACAAAACTTCAGGAAATAAAAGTTTCCGTGAGAACAGGGGACACTTCTCAAAGTGAGAGAGCAAAGATGTCAAAGAAAGCCCCGCATATCCTCATAACAACCCCTGAAAGTTTGGCTATTGTCCTTACTTCCAAGAAGCTCGTAGAATTCATGCAGTACACTGAATTCTGCATCGTCGATGAAATTCACGCCCTCGCTAACAAGCGCGGAGTCCACTTAAGCCTGAGTCTTGAGAGGCTTAATGAAATTTCTAAGATATGGCCCGTCAAAATTGGCTTGTCAGCCACCATTGAGCCTCTTGATGAAGTAGCAAAATTTCTCGTGGGCATATCTGACGACCGTGAGATTGAAGTTGCAAAAGTCCCTTTCAATAAAGAGATAGACATCAAAGTGTTAAGCCCCGTAAAGAATTTAATTGAGCATGACAATCCTCAAAGAGAGCTCTACCACTTGATACATCAGCTTATCAAAGAGCATAATACTACTCTTATCTTTACTAACACCCGCTCAGCGACAGAAAGAATAGTTAATTACCTAAAAGACAAATTCCCGACAGAGTATGGTGATGACAACATAGCTGCTCATCATTCTTCCCTGAGCCGCGATCACAGATTCAAAATAGAAGAAGAATTGCGGAATGGCAAGCTTCGTGTTGTTGTCTGCAGCACCAGTCTGGAATTAGGAATTGACATAGGATACATTGATTTGGTTATTCTGCTCGGCTCGCCAAAAGCTTCATCCCGCGCTTTGCAGCGCCTCGGAAGGTCAGGCCACAAGCTTCATGACACCGCAAAGGGGCGCTTTGTTGTACTGGACAGAGATGATTTAGTGGAATGCAGTGTTATCCAAAAAGAAATGATTGAAGGCAGGATTGACAAGGTAACCTTCCCAAAAAACGCCCTTGATGTCCTCGCACAGCAGATTTACGGAATGGCTATAAGCAGAATATGGAAAGTTAATCATCTTCTTGAAACAATAAGAAAGAGCTATTGCTATTCTGAGTTAAGCAGGGAGGATTTTTTCTCAATAATAAGCTACCTTTCAGGCGATTATGGCGAGGAGTTGGAGAAGAACAGAGTCTACAGAAAAATCTGGTATGATGTCGAAGAGAAAACTATTGGAAAGAGCGGAAAGCTTGCGAGAGTTATATTCATGACAAATGTAGGCACAATTCCTGAAGAATCCTATGTTGAAGTTAAGCTCGCCCCTTCCGGAGAACACTTGGGAGTTATTGATGAAAACTTCCTAAGCAGAATGAAGAAAAACGACGTATTCGTTCTTGGAGGAAAGAAATATATCTACCGCTACACAAAGGGGATGAACCTATATGTTAATTCTGCAGAGCATCGTTCTCCAACAATTCCTTCATGGTTTTCTGAGATGTTGCCATTAAGCTTTGAAACAGCCCTTGAAATAAACAAATTCAGGGAAATTATGAATGAAAAATTCAAGAGTAAAAAAAGCGGGGATGAGAGCAAGGATGAAATTATAAAATTCATAACGGAGCATTTGTACATTGAGAAGAACATTGCAGAAGAGATTTACAATTATTTTTACCAGCAATTTAACTTTTCAGATATTCCAAACTCAAAGCTCCTTTTAATTGAGCGCTACCACGACTTGCAGCAGCAAAAGAATTATCTTTTGTTCAATAGCATGTATGGGCGAAGGGTTAATGACGCCCTCTCCCGTGCCCTCGGTTATCTTATCGGAATGGCTGCGCACAAGAGAGACATTGAAGTCGGAATAAGTGACAGAGGTTTTTACATTGCCGGCGACTTATTGCCCATTGACAAAGCTATTAAAGAGCTAAAATCAGGCAGCCTCCGCAAGCTCCTTGAAGCAGCAATAGAAAGAACAGACATCCTCACAAGACGCTTCAGGCACTGCGCCTCCCGTTCTTTAATGATTCTAAGGAGCTACAAGGGGAGAAGAAAGAGCGTAGGAAAGCAACAGATGAAATCCCACTTCCTTATCCATGCTGTAAAAAAAATCAGCGAAGACTTCCCTATACTGAAGGAAGCAAAGAGAGAAGTCCTTGAAGATTTAATGGATATAGAAAATGCTGAAAGAGTCCTTAAATGGCTTGAAGACGGAAAGCTAAAGATAAAGCTCCACGATACTTCCCTTCCAAGCCCCTTTTCCCTGAATCTTCTGCTACAGGGCCACACGGACCTCATCCGAATAGAAGACAAGCAGGCATTCTTGAAGAGGATGCATCAACTATATATTAATGAGATTGAGAGAAAGATTTGAGAAAGAATAATAACAGATATAATAAAAAATAGAGAGCGCATTACATCTATCAGTAATCACTTAAACATCATGATTCATCCATAAATACCCGATAGTCATCATTAACAAGGAGAAGTTATTAATAAATAATAATGTTAGGTGATAATAGACTGTTAACACAATTGACAAGGAGGGCATAAGATGCTACAATATTGATTAATGGTAATTGGCAAAATTAAATTACAAAAGATAATTATGGAAAGGAAAAATAGAGAATTTCTCCTCATCGGCAAGAGCGTTTTCTTCCCATCGTCCGGCATTCTTGCTCTTAGTGATTTGCAGATAGGATATGAAGTGATGCTTAAGAATCAGGGGCTATACTTTCCTCTGAGCCAGCTCAGGAGGACCATCAGAGGCATTGAGGAAATTATCAATAAGATTCATGCAAAGAATTATACTATCAGCAGAATAATTCTTCTTGGCGACATCAAGCACCATTTCGGCTACGATTATGAAGAGAAGTCCCAGGTTCGTGAATTGCTGGAATTTCTCGAGAATAAGGTTGGCAGGAATAATTTAATTCTAATCCGCGGCAATCATGAAAAATTTGATCTTGATGGAAGAGATTATGCTGACTTCTTCATCGACAAGGCAACAGGAACACTATTCCTTCACGGCCACAAATTATTTTCAGGCATTAATTTAAAATCTGTTAACAGGATTGTAATGGGCCATATTCATCCTGCCGTCTACCTGCAGGAGAGCGGGGGAGTCAAGCGGGAGAGATATAAGTGCTTCCTTGTCGGAAAATGGAAGCACAAAGGGGTTGTTATTCTTCCAAGCTTCTTCCCTTTAATTGAAGGCACAGCCCTCAACAGCAACGACAAATTAAAGCATAATGATTACGGCGAGGATTTCGGCATAATTCCCCTCAAAGAACTCAGAAAATTGACCGTCCTCATAGTTGGCATAGACAAAGTTTATGAGTTTGGAAGACTCAAAAATCTTTAGATTTTTGGGCCTCAAGATGCAACTTCAGCATCTTGAAGCTGGGGGATTTGTGATAACAGTTGTAATGCAACTTAATAAAATAAGTGATTTGTACAGTTTTGCACCAATAAGTTGCCTTAGAACCAAGAATAATTAACTGATAACCTGTAAAACGCCAACGTAATCTGCATGCGGGTGTCTGAAGATAGTTTAAAACGCCAACTTAACTGATAACCTGTAAAACGCCAACGTAATCTGCATGTAAGTGTCTGGCAGTAGTTAATTTCTAATGAATTATATGCGGGTGTCTGGCAGTAGTTAATTTCTAATGAATTATTATCGTGAATTCTGATAATTGTAGCACATATTTGCACAGAATTCCCGTGATAGATAATTCCAAAGAAAGTGCTATAATCAAGGGAATTATCTATAATTAAAAAGTTAGCGCGGATTTACATCAATCACCTAAAATGTTTATTAAAAAATAGTTGGCTGTGATGTGCTTTGGTGAAATTTCTGTATAATTGATAAAAATCTACGACGGCTCATAAGTATGGTCTGTCTTTTCCACTCTGGCCCTCTCTTGATAAAACCGCGCTACCAGCCCACCTCTCTTCCTGTCATCAATTATCTGCATCACCCTTCTCTGCATCCTCCTCGCTAACGCCTCATTGCTGAACGGCCATGATGTTTCAAATACTGGTTTTCCCTCTCTTCTCTGCAGGTCGTTTACCTCCTTCAGATGGAATGCTAATTCTGCATAGTCCTCTAAGTCATCATTGCTTCCCGCCAATTGAACTCTTGTTATCAGCCCTCTTTCGCCATACTCAATCATTAATTCCCTCTTTGTTCCTAATCTCCCGTCACGTGATATGAAGTATATCTCCTGCCCTCTCGTGCTTCTCTCATTGTTCCTTTGCATGCTATATCCCTGCGCTGATACTGCTGCCTGGAATCTCTCTCTTAATTCCCTTGCCCTGGCGAGCGCATTTTGATATTCAGATTTTTTGTTCATTTTATATTTAGAATAAACTATTTTTATTTACTCAAAGCTTACCTTTGGAACTGCCCTTGTTTCCGCAGGTATCTCAAGATATGTCTTCTCTTTCTGCCCGTAAATCTTTGCGAATATCACTCCGGGGAACCTCTCAACAGAATTGTTATAATCAAGAATGCTGTCATTGTAGAACTGCCTCGCGTATGCTATTTTGTCCTCAATTGCCGCTAATTCCTGCTGCAAGTGCAGGAAATTTTCGTTTGCTTTTAAATTTGGATAATTTTCAGCTATTGCGAATATGCTCTTAAGCGCCTGCTGGAGCTGGTTTCCCGCCTTTACCCTTCCTTCAAAGCTTCCCGCGCTCACCAATGCTTTCCTTGCATTATTTACTGAATCAATGATTTTCTTTTCGTGCTTGGCATATCCCTTGACAGTCTCAATAAGGTTCGGCACCAATTCTCCTCTCTTTCTTAACTGCACGTCAATCTGCGACAATGAGTTGTCAATCCTGTTCCCAAGAACAACGAATTTATTGTAATAAACGATAAACATAATTACAATTAATGCTATTACTGCGAGCAAAATCCATACGAATACCATTATTATAAGCGTGAATTCCCATTTATAAAGATATCACCTGTTTCCTTAGAAACTTTCCATCGCTGCTGAATTGTCATAGATACTTTTATAAGTTAACGCTCTTTACTTTATAATGTAGGTATCTTGAATATGTATTATTTACCGCAGGAAATTGAAGTCTGGTATATAATTCCTGCCATACGCAGAGAATTATCAAAAGAGCTTGTCAAGAAGCACAAGATGACTTTAGAGATGGTTGGAAATGCCCTCGGAGTAAGCAAGGCTGCCATCTCGCAATACCTCTCAAAAAAGAGGGGAGGTTCAGTAAAACTAGCAGAGAAAATAAAAAATGAAATTAAGATATCAGCTAATAGCATCAGTGAAAATAAAACAGAAGCCTTCCATGAGATAATGCGCCTTCTAAGAATTTGCAAGACAGAAGGCGTTTCATGTATATCCTGCAGGAAGTTCAACAAAGAAGTATTAGACCACTGCAAGATGAAGCCCCATCATTATGATATTGATTTGAAATGATATCTCTTTTCTAATGCAATAATGCCGCCCTCAATAGCTCTTCTCTAATGCAATAATGTTTTTAATGATTGATTTCTTAATTAAACTATGAGTGATGAAAGGAAGCCCATTTGGAACAACAGAAACCATTTTGAAGAAGAAATGCAGGCCATAGGTTTTAAAGTAAGATATCTTGGAAAGCCGGTAAGATTGACTGATATTTTTAGATATGAATCAGCACATGGGGGAAATAATTTTAGTAACGCCTCTATAAGGAGATTAGAATCATTAGCGGAAGGAAGAGGAGATGGGATACTTATATTAAGTGAAACATGTAACAATAAAGAAGATTACAAGGGGTTTGGACAAGACGGAAGAGAAGTGAGAGGTGAACATGACGACACAAAACTAACGCTCACCCTTACGGTAATCCCCTACGAGCTAGATGAAATTTCTGAAGAAGAAAGCAGAGAAAAAGGAAGTGATGAAGACTACTCTGGAGACTAGCCTGAAGAAATAAGAAGACCCAGCCGATAGTAATTACCTAAAATCACCGATGAAACTCGTCCCGTTAATTAAGCAATACTGTTAAGATGATTAAGTTGATGTTCAAATAACAATCATTTTCTCTTCTTCTCCCTCCATCCTGCTGGTCCCTAATGCCGACTGTTTCTTTTCCTGCCGCTCTTTCCCGCGCCTTTTTCCTCATACTTCTTCAAATCAAGCTTGGAAAACAGGAATAAATAAAGTATCTCCAGAATTCCAAGAGTATTAATTACAAGAATTATAACAAACCATATTTTGTGGCTGAGCTTGGCAGCCCTCCACAATGCAAACCCTTTCCATACAAGTGTCCATGCAATGACAACCACCAACAGCCATTGCGGCAGATTCAGCAAGCTGTTGTTCAAAATATCAAGAGCCATGAGCATAAATGTCAAAATTAGATTATAAATCTTTGCAGAAAATTTCTTGGAAGCCCTCCAGTACAATTAGTAACTTTAAAGTATCAAAAGAAAAATTCACGCGGAAAATAAAAAATCCCGTGCAGAAAAATTGTATCACACTCCATCACAGAAATATTTAAATACCTGCAAAATGGTAGAAATAAACACTTATACAATAGCCTGTATATGACATAAAAACTACATACAACCTGTTGTACTTATAAAAATAGGTGAATGATGCATGAAATGCCCTTTTTGCGGGAAACTTGAGACGAGAGTAACTAACAAAAGAGACAGCGACGGCACTGTCCGCAGAAGACGCGAATGCCTGAACGGCAAGTGCAGGAAAAGGTTCACGACTTACGAAAAGATGGAGCGGAAAGTAATAATTGTTGTAAAGAAAGACAGCCGCCGTGAATCCTACAAACGCGAGAAACTGACTGCAGGAATAACAAAAGCATGCGAGAAAAGGCCAGTATCATACGAAAAAATAGAGCAGATAGTGAATGACATTGAAACAAAGCTGTCAAGAAAGGGAAAGGAAACAAAGAGCACCCATATTGGCGAGCTCGTAATGGGCGCTTTGAAGAAGCTTGACAAGGTTGCATATGTCCGCTTCGCTTCAGTATACAAGGATTTCAAAGACATTTCAGATTTCAGGAAAGAGATTAAAGATGTTGCGAGGTGAAAGGCAGAAAGAGAGCAGCGCTAAAAAGAGGATATTTCAAACCAATCAATAAAAAGCACACAATCAACTGCAACAAAGATTATAAACAAATTAATAAAAAGTCATAAGGTAGCTGAACAAAGACAGCGACAAATTATAAATTAACTGAACAAAGCTAACTGCAAATTATAAATTAACTGAACAAAGCTAACTGCAAATTATAAATTAACTGAACAAAAGTATAACAATAAACTAAAAACCAAGAAGAAAATTCAACAAAAATCAAAAGAGGAAAATAAAAAAGGTGGAAAATGGCATACACTGAAACTCGACGCACAACAGCCCAGAGAGTAGCTGAAAGAATGGGGTCTTACGTCAGAGAAGCTGTTATTCAAAACGAAGCCGGAGAAAAAGTAAAATTATATGATCCTGAAAAAGCTCTTGTCACTCTTGCATTAATGCCGGATTATGTCGTTGATGCTGCAGAGCAGAGAATCAAAGAAGGCGTTGAAGACCTCAATTTTGATAAACTAGTCCTTGATAAATGGGGAAGAAGAGATGTTTTTAGTAAGAGATATGTTGAAACTCCCGAAGTAATCTTCTATAGAGCTGCCCTCTTAATTGCGGACGGATTAAGCTCTCATGACCAAAGCCTCAATTATGAAGAAACAACTAAAAGAGTGTTTGAAAAGCTAAAAAACCGCGAGATTTATCCGAATACGCCCTACATGGCTAATGGAGGTAATAAGCTTCTCTCAGAAAGATTAAGGCAGGGAATAACAGAGAATGGAGATGAATTAAGACGTGCTATTCCTGAATTAAAATTAGAAGATATGGTTACTGAGGTAGAGCAAAGAGCCAAAGTTAAGGAGCAGTTGTTTGCCTGCTTCGTCCTTGATATTTATGATGACAGGAAGAGTATATTCGAGACAGAGGCAGATGCTGCGGAAATACAGGCATCAGTAGGCGGAACAGGATTTAATTTCTCTAATTTAAGGCCTGCTAACGAGATGATTCATGGTACGGGGGGGCTTACTGATGGGCCCATAGCATTCATGAGGATGTATTCTAATTCTCTCGGACAAACAATGAACCAGGGAGGAAAGAGAGATGGAGCAAATATGTTCATGCTTGACTGGAACCATCCAGACATAATGAGATTCATTTACTGTAAATCAAAAGACGGGGAAATTCCTGCAGCAAATATTTCTGCAGCAATAGACTATGAGTTCATGAAAGCTGTGATGGCTGAAGGAGAAGACAGATTTTATCCATTAAAAAACCCCCACCATCATCCAAAATCAAGATCTCATGTTCCAAAACATTACACTTTTGAGCAATTAAAGAATTCTCTAAACGCTGTCAAATTAAACAAAAAAGCCAAAGCGTCATTATTGCTTTCTGAAGACGGCACAAAAGTATTGAGTCCTTGGATATTTGAAGGAATGCCTGAAGATGACAGAGAAATAGGAAAAATTAGGGAGGGCTTAGTACATCTTGATGCAAAGAAAGTTCTTAGGCACCTAGCGTATGGGGCGTGGTCTAACGGAGAGCCCGGAGCAATAATGACAGGAACTATCAATGACGCTAACCCCACTCACCCAAGGCATTTCAGAGATTATATTTTTGAAAAAGACGATACTGAAGCAGCAGCTCTTTGGAATCAAATTAGAGGCAGAGACCTTTCAAAACCTATTGAGGAATTAGTTGACGAATATATTAATGAAAAGGATGAAATGGGCCGCCCCGTTAACCTTCCAATAGGTGTTGGCGAGATGAGAGCAACAAACCCATGCGGAGAAAAACCTCTCTTAGGAAACGAAGCATGCGTCTTAGGGCATGTAAATCTGGAATTAATGCTCAAAAGAAGCGACGCCTCTCCATCAGGATATGAAGTTGATTGGAAAAAACTGGAAGAGGATACTAAATTAATGTATAACATACTTGACAACGCAATAGACCAAAACCACTTCACAAATCCTGATATAGAAAAAACTCAAAAGAGCAACAGAAAAATAGGAGTAGGGTTCATGGGGCTCGCAAATATGTTATTCAAGATGGAATTGCCATACGGAACAAAAGAAGCCAGAGAATTTGTTGATAAGCTCCTCATTAAATGGGAGGAATACACTGAAGAAGCAACAAGAGAAAAAGCTATGAATTCTGGGAGCTTCCCAAACTTAAAGTACAGTGTTCACAGAAAAAATGGTTCAAGAAGAAACGCAATAGTCAGAACAATTGCGCCAACAGGAACAACAAGTACAATAGCAAGAACAACCGGAGGAATGGAGCCGGATTATGCGTCATCATACAGAAGAACGACGGTCCAGGGAACACCCATATGGGTTAGAAACCACGTTCTTGAAGAAAAGCTGGACAAGTATAACCTCTTCGCAGGCAAGGATATAAGGAACAGTTTGTGGGAATTTATAGAAGATCCTACAAAAGGGGATGGAAAAATAGAGGATTATCAATTAACAAGAGCAGACGGAGAGTCTGATGAAGAATTTGCAAAAAGAAAAGCTAACCTGGATAAAATGAAAGCAATATTTTCAACAACATATATGGTGTCTCCAAAAGACCACATACTAATGGAAGCTGTAGTTCAGAGGCATGTTGATGATGCAATAAGCAAGACAACAAATTTCAGAAACAATGCAACTCCAGAAGAGGTTTATAATGCATTCATATTTGCTTACGAGCAGGGAATTAAAGGAATAACATTTTACAGAGATGGCACCAGAAAAGGCCAGCCGTTGCAGGTAGTAAAGAAAGGAGATAAAAGAGAAAGAACAGAGGCCAGGGAAGGTGGCGGCCTTGAGGTATCAGTAGAACTCGGAATAGGCAGCGACGGAGGTCCAGTTATCTCATTAAGGAGGGGAGAGGTAGAAGATCTTCCGGAAATCATGCCTGCTTTAAGAATAAGGCAAAAAACTCCTCACGGAACTTTGGTAGTATTCCCCGTCTATGATGCTACTAGCGGAATTCCTGAGTTAAAGGAAACCTTCGCCAGCCTTGGCAAGAGCGGAGAGATGGTAAAGGCAGATTTAGAAGCCATTGGCAGGGGAAGTTCGTTAGTGCTAAGATTGGGTGGAAATGAGGATCATTTAATGGAACAGTATGAAGGAATTGGGGGGTTAGGAGATGAGTCACATGAAATCCATGATACTATAAGAAAAGATGGAAGAGTAATGTCGCTACCAGATGCATTTGGCAGGACTATCAGAAAATTCAAAATAATAAAAAAAGCTAATCTCTTGGGCCATGTTGTTACAGGAAAGATAAAACTTAGTGATGTCGTAAATTATGTTGCAGATATGATAAGAACAGGAAAAATGCCCGGTGAGAAGGAAAGCAGTAAAGATTCCCCGCAAAATACACTAAGCACATCCAATAATAATCAAAACAGCAGTCAAAGTAGTGCTAATGTGAAAAAACCAAGAATAAAAATAAAGTGTCCTCAATGTGAAAAAGCAGGGATAATCGTAGAAGAAGGATGTGAAAAATGCTCTGATGCATTTGGCTGTGGTTGGGCCAAATGTTAGTTCTCATGAGGTCATTACTCGCCGGCAAGAGGCAATAACTGCGCTTAACAAACCTGAAACATTTTTAAATCCTCTTTTCCAGATTCTTTTCATGGTAGATGATATTGACAGCACGGAAGAATTCAACGAAGCTCTCAAGAACGACGCTGTAGTCGTGGACCTATGGGCAAGCTGGTGCATGCCGTGCCTGATGATGGCTCCCGTCTTTGAGGAGATTTCCGGCAGGAAGGAAATGAAAAAAGTCAAATTCATCAAGGTTAATGTTGATGAGCATCCTGAAATAGCAGAAAAATTCAACATCATGAGCATACCAACAACCATCATTCTCAAAAAAGGAAAGGAAGCCGGAAGAATAATAGGCGCGACGGGCGCTGAATCTTTTGAGGAAAAGATTAAGAAGTTTTTGTGATGATGTTATATATTTTCCATTAACGATTTGTTTATTAAGCTGAAAATTATTAATTTCCTATAACGTCTGAAGTCACGGTTGATAAAGATTATGAGAGAATTGTGAAAGTTATTGGTGTTCTTCCAAAGGATGCTGATCCTCGTGCCTGGAGGATAGGATATGATTCTGGTTTTAGAACTGATAATTTTCCCCGCGAACTTCAGCCAAGTGACAGGCATTATGGTATTTCTAAAAGATGGTATAGTATAAGCCACCGGTGTAGGGTGGAATATGCAAATTCTGATGGGCATTGGTCTAGCGGGATAGACTGGATTAGTGATAAATTAGTTGTCTCTGCATTATTTGACTATGCTCATTATGGAGAATACTACCCGGGTCCCCAAGGCCCAAAAATTTTGGAGATGGAAAGTTGGCGCGGGGGTGGTGGACAAGCCTCTTTTAAAGTTCGTGGAAGCTCCAAGTTACCTCCAGATTTAGAAAACATGATTGCTTTAGTTCTTCCTCAAAGAACTAAGAATTTAATTGTTCTAGCTAAGGAGATTCTTGGTGAAAGAGAAGTCCGCACTCTATTATTTAATGGCGGGACTAAAACAGCTGACGGCGCTTTCTGGTAATCTCTACCTCGTTTCCATATATTTTTAAACGCTTTTTATCTTATATCTGAGCCACGGCCCCGTAGCTCAGCCCGGATAGAGTACTTGGCTTTTAACCAAGGTGTCGGGGGTTCAAATCCCCTCGGGGCCATACAGGGATTTGAACTTCAAATCCTTAAACTGCTGATGTCTTGCAGTTTGAGGCTTTAAGAATGTGAATTCTTAATAGTGCTCAAGATTCATAGAATCTTGACATCACGGGAACGAAGTTCACGATACCCTTCGGGGCCATGAGCGTATTTTGTATTTATTGAGGATTTGAGAAGGTTCATGATAACTTAAGACTATGATTTATTTATGCACTTTATGCACTTTTATAACAAAAAACCCGGCGTTTGATAAAAACCAGTCAGCTGCAAGCGGGTTTTTACAAATTTTTAAACCAAGCGATAGGTTTAAAAACCCACTTCCGCTATTTTTTAGTATTGCAAAGTTGTTATAGCAAATTCCGCTGTTTGCTTGATAAACTAAATCCCTCCAAAAGTTTCTAAAAATGCACATACTCCAACCAAGGCATATAAGGCTCAAAAAGGAAGAGGCTGAAGAGCTGCTGAAAAGATTAAACATTTCTGTCTCCCAGCTGCCAAAAATATTTATCACTGATACTGCTCTTCCGGAAGGCTGCCAGAAAGGCGATGTAGTCAGGATGGAGAGAAAGTATGAAGACAAAATTTACCCTTACTACAGGGTGGTAGTCGGATCGCTGAATGAAAAGAAAAATGGCTGATAAAAATGGCTGATAAAAAACATATTATCCTTAAAAAATACCTCTCCCAGCATTCTTTGGTAGAATCAAATATAGTTTCTTTCAACGACTTTGTAGACAGAAGGATGCAGGAAATCACCGACGAAATATCAGAGAACCTTGTAAGCGACGACTTCGAGATAAAACTTGGAAGAATTACTGTAGAAAGGCCGCTTGTTATTGAAGCAGACGGCAGCACGAGCATCCTTACTCCGACAGAAGCCCGCCTGAGAAACCTCACTTATTCCGCTCCGGTCTTCCTTGAGATAAGCATCAAGCAGGGCGGGCAGACAGAAAACCACAACTTTGAGATAGGAAAGATACCAATAATAGTAAGGAGCAAGACCTGCAACACCTGCGGCATGGGCAGGGAGCAGCTTGAAGAAAATTACATTGATCCTTTAGACCCGGGCGGATACTTCATAGTCAATGGAAATGAAAGAGTAATTGTAATGATTGAAGACCTTGCTCCAAACCAGCCGTTTATAGGAATGTCAAGAAACAAATTAACTTTAAGATTGTTCAGCCTGAGAGGCTCTTACAGAATCCCAATATCAATATCAGAAACGGGAGAGGGAATCCTTGAAACTTCATTCAGCAGATTCAAGAACATTCCCACGATAGTAGTCCTCAAGTCTCTGGGAATGACTAAGGAAGCAGACATCTCCAAATTAATTGGAAAGGAGAATGACAGCTTTATAGTAAATTTGTACGAATTCTCGGGCATTCAGACACCTGAAGACGCAATGATATACATAGCAGAAAAAACTTCCCTTCAGGGCACTAAGAAAGAAATGCTCGACAGGGTTAAGCAGAGGCTTGATTCCTACTTAATGCCCCATATAGGGCTGAACAAAGAAAGCAGGATGGAAAAAGCAATAACACTCTGCAAATTAATAAAGCAGTTCTATTCTGCCAAAGAAGATTCAAGTATAGTAACTAACAAAGACCATTATGCAAACAAGAGAGTAAGGCTGAGCGGAGATTTGCTTGCAGACTTGTTCAGAGTAAACATGAATATACTTGTAAGGGACATTCAGTATTCTCTTCAGAAAATATCAAAGAGAAAAAAATTCTACAGCGTAAAGACAATAGCCAAGTCCACTTTATTCTCTCACAGGATTGAATCGGCAATTGCCACCGGAAGCTGGATAGGAGAAACTTCCGGAGTAACCCAAAACATGGATAAAACGAATTACCTTGCCATTCTCTCCCAGCTTCAGAGAGTCTCAAGCCAGCTTCCCGGAGAACAGGAAAACTTCCTTGCAAGAACTTTGCATCCGACACATTATGGAAGATTCTGCCCTATAGAAACTCCGGAAGGAACAGAAATAGGATTGAGAAAGAACCTTGCTATCATGTGCAGGATATCAACCCGCTCAAGCCTTGATGAAAAAATGTTCATAGAAACTCTTGAAAGCATCGGCATGCATCACAACTTAAAGCAGGAAGAAGGATATATTTACGATGTATTCTTCAACGGGCGTTTTGCCGGAACTGTAAATGATTACAAAGGATTCATAAGCAGAGTGAAGGAGATGAGAAGGTCTGACAGGCTTCCAATAGAATTAAGCATAGGATTTGAAGAAGATTTAAATATAATAATAATATCAAGCGAAGCCGGAAGAGTCCTAAGGCCCCTGCTCATAGCAGAGAGCGGAGTGTGCCGCTTCACAGAGGACCATGAAGCTTCTCTGCTCTCCGGAGAGATGACGTGGAGTGACCTGCTTAAACAGGGTATAGTGGAATATATTGACGCACGCGAAGAGGAGAATGCACTTGTTGCCCTTGATAAAGAAGACTTAAACGCAGAACACACTCACCTGGAAATAGACCATATTGACCTTCTTGGCTTGGTTACAAGCCTTGTTCCATACGCAAACCATAATCAGGCGCCGAGGCTAAACAGGGGAAGCAAGACCCAGAAACAGGCTCTCGGAATTTATTCTGCAAATTATCCTGTAAGAGTAGACACAAATGTAAGCATCCTTCACTATCCTCAAAAGCCAATAGTAAGAAGCTTTGTCTATGACACCCTCAACATATATCCAAGCGGGCAGAACCTTGTTGTAGCAGTAATGACTTATGAAGGATATAATATGGAAGATGCCATCATCCTTAACAAAGGAAGCGTCCAGAGAGGGGTGGGCAGAGCTACTTATTTCAGACCATACGTTGCTGAAGAAATACACTATGCAGGGGGGCTGTCAGACAAAATAGAAATTCCTGAAAAAGATGTCTCAGGCTACAGGACAGAAGCAAGCTACAGGCTCCTTGAAGATGATGGAATAGCCCACATAGAAGCAGAGATGAGAGAGGATGAAGTCATTATAGGAAAGACTTCTCCTCCAAAATTCCTTTCTGAAGCCAGGGAAATAAGTGTAAGGACAAGAAAAGAATCAAGCTCTGCAATAAGGCAGGAAGAGCAGGGAATTGTCGACGCTGCATTCATCACAATTGACGGAGAGGGAAACAAATTAATCCAGGTAAGAATGCGCGACCAGAGAATACCGGAGCTTGGGGACAAATTCTCAACTCCCTACGGGCAGAAAGGAGTAGTTGGAATGATAGTTCCGGAAAATGATGTCCCTTTTACTTCAAGAGGAATCAGGCCGGATGTTATCTTCAACCCCCATGGAATTCCGGGCAGAATGACTGTAGGATATTTAATGGAGATCATAGGAGGAAAGGTTGGAAGCACTTCCGGAAGGGTTATCGACGGAACTGCATTCTCCGGAGAAAGCAGGGAAGATCTTGAAGAAGAACTCAAGAAGCTCGGGTTCAGGTGCGATGGCAAGGAAACTATGTACGACGCTGTAACAGGAAGAAGAATGAAGGCAAAGATATTCATTGGAGACATGTATTACTTAAGACTCCAATATATGGTAAGCAACAAGCTTCATGCAAGAGCTTCCGGAAAAGTCCAGCTGCTGACAAGGCAGCCAATTGAAGGAAGGTCAATGGGAGGAGCTTTGAGACTTGGAGAAATGGAGCAGCAAGCATTGGTAGCCCACGGAGCTTCTCTTCTGCTCAAAGAGCGTTACGATTCTGACAGGGTTGTTCTGCCGATATGCACAAAGTGCGGTTATATTGCAGTTGAAGACAGGATAAGAAACAAAGTGCTCTGCCCTGCCTGCGGAAGCAATGAAATTGAGAAAATAGAAGTTTCATATGCATTCAAGCTCCTTGTTGATGAGCTTCAGGGGCTTCATATTAAAACACAATTCGAGTTGGGGAATAAATATGAATAAAAATGGAAAATAATAAAATAGTTGATAATATGATGTTGAATTATAATGGCTTAACTGTTACAAGCAATAGTTTTACGTCAGTTAGTAATCATGTGTTGAGTAATAGTGGCGGGTATGCATTTAATGATAGTAAAATTAACAGTAAATTATCTGAGGCATCAATTTAAATTATAATCATGGAAATCATACGAAAGAAAATAAAGGGTCTGAGGTTTGGACTGCTCAATCCGGAGCTCATCAAGAAAATCTCTTCAGCCAAGGTTGTCTCTCCTGAACTCTACGATGTAGACGGCTATCCTGTAGACGGAGGATTGATGGATTTGAGATTGGGAGCTATTGACCCCGGAGTAAAGTGCAGAACCTGCGGAGGCGGATTAAAAGAGTGTTTAGGGCATCCCGGAAGCATCGAGCTGGCAAGGCCAATCATCCACATAAAATACATCCAGGTAATAGAAAGATTTTTAAGAAGCATATGCCAGAACTGCGGCAAGGCTCTTATTTCAGAAGAGCAGATAAAGAAATACTCAAGCAAGAACAGAATAAAGAAAGCCAGAGACACAAAGAAATGCCCCCACTGCAATGCCTCCCAGGAAAAGATAAGATTAGAAAAGCCATACAACTTCATAATAGGAAAAAAGAGGCTGTTTCCGACAGAGATAAGAGAAGCTCTTGCAAAAATATCAAATGAAGATATTAAGCTTCTCGGAGTAGATCCAAGAAACTTCAGGCCGGAGTGGGCGGTAATGTCAATCCTATTGGTGCCTCCGGTTACAGTAAGGCCTTCAATAACTCTTGAAACAGGAGAAAGAAGCGAGGATGATCTGACTCACAAGCTTTCAGACATAGTCCGTGCCAACCAAAGGCTGTGGGAAAACCTAAACGCAGGAGCTCCTGAAGTAATTATTGAAGATTTATGGGACCTGCTTCAATACCACATAACTACTTTCTTTGACAATGACGTGGCGCGAATTCCCCCAGCCCGTCATCGTTCAGGCCAGCCCCTAAAAACAATAACTGAAAGAATAAAAGGAAAACAGGGAAGAATAAGAAAGAATCTGGCCGGAAAGAGGGTAAATTTCAGCAGCCGTACGGTCATAAGCCCCGACCCCTCCCTGAATATAAATGAGATAGGAATTCCTCTTGATGTAGCAAAAATAATAACAGTAGAGGAGTCTGTAACCTCATTAAACATAGAAATGATGAAGAAACTCGTTGCAAGCGAGAAATATCCGGGGGCTAATTATATAGTAAGGCCCGACGGAAAGAAGAAAAGAATTACCTCCGACTTAAGGCAGGAGATAATAAACGAGCTCCAGCCGGGATACAAAGTAGAAAGGCACCTGATGGACGGGGATGTTGTTTTGTTCAACAGGCACCCTTCCCTTCACAGGGCAAGCATTATGTCCCACTATGTTAAAGTCCTTCCATACAAGACATTCAGGTTCCATCCTGCAGCAGCATTCCCATACAACGCAGACTTTGACGGAGACGAGATGAACATACACTCTCCGCAGACAGAAGAAGCTAGAGCAGAGGCAATAGTCCTTCTGGATGTAAAGAGAAATTTAATTTCTCCTAAGAACAGCTCAAACCTTCTGGGATGCATCTCTGACGCCGTTACAGGAAATTATATGATGGGCAATGAAACTCTCCTTAAAGAAGATGCCATGCAGCATTTATACAGGGCAGGCATAAAGCAGGAATTCAGCAAAAAGACCGTCTCCGGAATAGAAATATTCAAGTGCCTGATGCCAAAAGAATTTTCCGGAAGGGAATTCAAGAAACTTGACAACAAGCTCTTTGGGGTTGAAGAGGGTGCTTTAATAAAAGAACTTGACAGGGTAACTGGAAGAGACAGAACAATTAACGTCTTGAGAAGCATATTTGCCCTGGGCGTCAGCTACCTGTCAAGAAATGGAATAACTATTTCTCTAAAAGACTTAAGCGTAAATGAAAAAGTAAGGGAGAGTGTCAGGCAGGTTTTTGAAGATTCTGAGAAAGAGACTAATGAGATAATTGAGCTTTACAATAACGGAAAGATTGAGCAGATACCTGGAAAGACAAAAGAAGAAAGCAGGGAAATTAAGATACTGCAAATTTTGAACTCTGTAAGAACAAAAATAGGAAAAGTTGTCAAGGATGAATTTCCGGAAGACAGCCCAGTAAGCCATATGATAAACTCGGGAGCCGGGGGGAACCTTCTCAACATCACGCAAACTTCATGCTCTCTCGGCCAGCAATCCCTGTGGAATAAAAGAATTGAAATAGGATACACTCACAGGACTCTCCCCTTCTTCAAGAAGCATGACTTGTCTCCTCTCTCAAGAGGATTTATTTACTCATCTTATTCAAAGGGCCTGAAGCCCCACGAATTCTTCTTCGGAGCTATTACGGGCAGGGACTCTTTAATGGATTTAGCATTGAGAACTCCAAAATCGGGTTATCTGTACAGGCGCCTCGCTAATGCTCTTCAGGACCTGAAAGTTGAATATGACGGCACTATAAGAGATGCCTCAGAAAACATCGTGCAGTTTACTTATGGAACTGATGGAAGCGATGTTTCCAAGCTTCACTTAAAGAACAGCAAGATATCTCCGGGAGAGGGAATTGGAATAGTAACTGCACAGAGCTTCGGTGAGCCAAGCACGCAGATGAGCTGCCGCGCGGAAGAGAAGATTATTGTCAAAATAGGAAACAAAATCCGTACAGCAAAGATAGGGGAATTCATTGATATGCTGATGCTGAAGAGAGGTTACCATAAGTTGAACAATAATTCAGATGTACTGCCTTTGCATGACCTTGAAGTATTCGTGCCGAGCCTTAATCATGAGGAAAAAATAGAATGGAAGCGTGTTACTGAGTGCAGCAGGCATGCTACTGATAAAAAATTAATGAAATTAACAACGGCATCCGGAAGAGAGATTATCTGCACTGATAACCATTCATTTGTAACACGAAAAGAGAATAAAATAAACCCTGTTAAAGGAAATGAGTTACATGTCGGAGATAGAATTCCGGTGATGAATAATTTCTTCAATACTGTACCCCTGCAAAGTATTTCTGTGCAAAGTTATATTCAGGACGAGAATGTTGTCTTAGATGATACTATGCTCACTAAACCGGGCACAGTGCTAAAACCCATGCGTAATACCATTGAGCTTAATGCTCAGACAGGGTGGTTTATCGGAGCTTACTTAGCAGAAGGCTCTGGAAACATAAACCATGTAAGTATATCCAACCTTGATGATTCTTATATTTCCCAGGCAAAAGCATTTGCGGGCTCTGTCGGATTAAACTATGTAGAAAACTTCCATCATAGGGGATTTGCAGAGAGCAGGGATCTCAAAATCAATTCTACGCTTCTTGGAAAATTTATTACTTCCTGCTGCGGGCAGGGAGCCGACTTCAAGATGGTGCCTGATTTTGCTTATAGTGCGCCAGACTCATTCGTTTCAGGATTACTCCGCGGATACTTTGACGGCGATGGTAATTTCCATGTAGACAGAAATATGATTCGCTGCTCTTCAAACTCCAGAGAATTAAGAGATAACATCGCTTTATTGCTCTCGCGCTTCAAAATATTTTCCTTCAAAACAACTGATAAGAAGGGGCAGCACTGGCTCTTAATTCCATACAAGTACGCGCCGCTCTACCTGCAGAATATAGGAAGCGATATTGACTATAAGCTTGCAGCATTGAAACAACTGGCAGAAAGAGCAAAGCGCTTCTGGAATGAGCAAAGCAGGGATTACACAGACATGATTTCCGGATTTGGGGAACTTTTTAGAGATACTGCAAAGAAAGTGGGATATCCCTCACGCTATGTCAACAACTTTACAAACAGGCAAAGAATAGGAAGGACTGCACTATTCAGATATATGAAGCTCTTTGAGCAGCTGGCCAAGGACAAAGGCATTGATATCAATGAAGAGATAGCTATTATGCAAAGAATGTTTTACTCTGATGTAATCTGGGACGAGATTGCAAAAATTGAATATGTTGACAATGACAAGCCAGTCTATGATTTAAGCGTTCCGGGACTGGAAACTTTTACAACATCTGAAGGTATTATCACCCATAATACTCTCAACGCTTTCCACCTCGCCGGCGTCCAGGAAATGCAGGTAACTCAGGGTCTGCCCCGCCTGATTGAAATATTCAACGCAAGAAAGATTCCATCTACCCCAACGATGGAAATTCATCTTGACAAGGAGAAAAACAACGAAAAAGACGCCAAGACAATAGCAGAAAAAATAAAAGAAACCATGCTCAAAGAAATAATTTTGGCGATAGAAATAAACTTTACTGACAGGGTTATAGACATAGAATCTTCATCACAAAGCTTAAGAGATGCCCACATGACTCTTGCCACTGTTGTGAAAAGACTTGAAGAAAAAGGCTACAAAGCAAGGCAGAAGGAAAGTAAAATAATAATCAAGGCAGGAGACGTGGAC
This sequence comes from Candidatus Pacearchaeota archaeon, assembly GCA_018304165.1. Lineage (GTDB taxonomy): Archaea > Nanobdellota > Nanobdellia > Pacearchaeales > GW2011-AR1 > JAGVWS01. Next base: position 3,892 of record JAGVWS010000032.1, on the reverse strand, counting down.
TTTAAGGGGCTGTACAAGCTAAAAGAGAAGCTGAAGGGAATTATCATTGCCGGAGTTGAAGGGGTTAATCAGGTTCTGGTTGTAAAGAGAGAAGCTAATTATGTTATTCTGACTTCGGGCTCAAACTTAAAAGAAGTTCTGAAAATAGACGGAGTGAGCAAGAGCAAAACGACAAGCAACAATGCAAACGAAGTAGCAGAAGTCCTCGGAATTGAAGTTGCCAGAAATGTAGTAATAAGAGAAGTAAAGAGCATACTTGAAAATCAGGGCATTGATGTAGATATAAGGCACATTGAGCTGATTGCAGACACAATGTGCGCTTCCGGAAAAGTAAAGGGAGTAACCAGAATGGGGCTGATTGCCGACAAATCATCAATCCTTGCCAAAGCTTCGTTCGAAACTCCGATAAAGCACTTCGTAAATGCCACCATCTCCGGAGCCAAGGACAAATTATCCAGCGTCGTTGAAAATATAATTCTGAACCAGCCCGTTCCTATCGGAACCGGCCTTCCAGGCCTTCTCGTGAAAGTGACCGGCTCGCTGGGCGGAGCTGGCAGCGCCGATGATAAAAAGGCGGGAAAAAAAGAAGGGAAGAAGGAAGAGTGATTAGTAATTAATAATTTTTAATAGAGACAAATGATTAAAATTATTGGAATAATTCTAATAATTATCGGAGTATTTATATTAATTGGAGAAATTATAATGATTGGTTCTGCATCATTTAATTTACTAACAATAATTGCTTTGATGTTTATACTAATTGGAGGGATAATTTTAGCAATTGAAAGAATATCTGGAGTCGAATCTTCCCAATTACATTTATAAACGTTCTTTTATTATTTGCTTTTAATGGTTACTGACGATAATTCCAACGAAGAGCAGGAAAGCTACGAAAATATTGAAAATGCCAATGTGAATAAGGAAGTAAAATTCAAGAAGAGGGAATTTTATAACAGAGATGCTCCTCCTGGCCAGCCTACTTTTGTTTCACGCGCCCGCATTCCAAGAGGAGAGCAGGTTCTCGGTGTTGTTCTTCAGAGATACGGAGGAGCAAAGATGCTGGTTAAATGCAGTGACGGAAAGAGCAGAAACTGCAGAGTTCCCGGAAGAATGAGAAGAAAGCTGTGGCTCCGCGAAGGAAACACAGTCCTCATTGAGCCATGGCAGTTCGACAAAGAGCGCGGAGACATTATCTTCAAATACACTCCTGCCGAGATTGAGTGGTTGAGAAGAAATGGATTTTTGAAGGGGGAAGTTTTGGGAATGTAATTGGTTCTTTAAAAATACCAAAAGGTTTAAATAATACGTTGTATTACAATTAATGCAATGGCTAAAACAGTAACAACTCGCTTACCAGATGAATATGTTAAAGGATTGGGAAGAATAGCAAGAATAGAAAATTTAGATACTTCAGGAGTAATTAGAAAACTCTTAGCTAAAGCTATAGAAGAGTGGAAAAAAGATTACGCTATAGACAGATATAAAGATGGTGAATTTTCTTTGGGTCAGGCAGTTGAATTCGCTGAAATAAGCCCATGGGATTTTCCAAGCCTATTAGCTAAAAAGAAAGCCCATCTAAATTTAGATGCAGAAGAACTGAACTCTGAATTAGAGGCTATAAAATGGAAAAAGAAGTAGTGTCGAATACCAGTTCAGTCATTTTTCTGGCAAAATTAGACATTTTCAATTTAGCAAAAAATATTTTTTCCAAAATAATTATTCCAACAGAAGTTGCGGATGAACTATTCAAAAAAAACTCTCCTGAAAATGAGAGGATTAAGAGAGAACTAAATAATTTTCTGATAGAAAAGAAAGTCGAAAAGATTAAAGATTTGCCATTAGGAGGGGGAGAAAGAGCTGCAATCTCGCTGTGTTTGGAAAGAGAAATAAAGATGTTTTTATCAGATGACAAAAAAGCTAGAGTTTATGCAAGATCATTAGGCTTAAGATCAATAGGCATTTTAGGTATAATATTAATTAATTTAAGAGATAAAAAGATAAGTAAAAAAGAGTTTATAAGGTTATTAAATGAGTGGATAAGAAAAGGGTACTATATTTCTCCGCTTCTATATGCGGAGATATTAAAAGAGATAGAAGAGTTTTAAGAGTCATAATAGCAAGATTAATAAGGTCTTTTTTATTAAATTTTTCATGAAAACTATCCACATTAAAAACGTCCATGAAATTCAGAAGAACATCCCCCTTCTTCAAAAGAAGCTGAAAGTCGGGCTTAAGATAATTGACCATCAGATATCAATAACAGGAAAAGAGGAGAATATTTATGACGCAGAAAGAGTTCTTGACGCACTCAATGCCGACTTTTCTATTGATAACGCTCTTCTCCTGATAGATCCAGAATATCTTTTTGAGGTTGTGAATATTAAGAATTTTACCCGCCGAAGTAATCTTGAAGATGTCAGAGCCAGGCTTGTCGGCACGAAAGGCAAAACCAAGAAGCTCATGGAGAGGCTTTCCGACTGCTTCATTAAGCTAAGAGGAAACACTGTTTACATAATAGGACCTGCAGAAGACATGAGAGATACTATGACGGCTGTTGAGAGGCTCATTCGCGGCAGCGCCCAAGGCAAGGTTTATGGTTGAGGCTCATTCGCGGCAGCGCCCAAGGCAAGGTTTATGGTTTTCTTGAGCGTTCAAGAACCAGCCACAAAAGAGACAGAAACATAAAAGTTAATGATAAGGAAGAAAGAGATAAGGAGATTATAGCAATAAAGGACCAATATAATTCATAAAAGTTAGCTTAAACCCATCTGTAATAGCTTATCTTTGTAAAGCTCCGACGCTAAAAAATAATTATTTTTTACTAATTTTTGTTTTTATAGACAATAATTATTGTATAAGGCTAAGTAGATACACCCATTAATGATGCTTAATAAAGCAGTTTAAGTTGAGTGTATTTATCTGGCAGTATTTATAAGGGCTATTATTGATGCTCTACTCAAAATTCAGTCCGGATTTACACTGCTCACCAAGATAAATTATGGCCTCTACTCAGGCTTCAATCTCTTTTTCCGGCCGTGATAAAACATATCCTTTAGTCAGAGCCCAGTCCAGCTTAATCAGGTTTTTTATGAAAACATTATTCAGATTAAGCTTAAAGTAGTCAGATTTCCCCACCCGCCTCGTTTTTACTACAACATCCGATTTAATCCAACTAGGAAAAAATACCTTCAAAGAGTTATAGCTGACATTGGCTCCCCGGGCTATCTCTGTCAGAGGGTAATCAAAAAAGTGAAACCCTATTAAGAAGTCAAGAACCCTTAATTGCGGGGTATCCCCAAACTGCATAAGGAAAAAACTTTTGTTTTCTTTAGTTTTCATTTTTATTCTATTTCTCTACTTTTCCACCTTTCTACTTTTCCACCTTTCTATAGTTCTATGAGTTTTTAAATGTTTCTATTAATAAAAAGAAAATATCAGAAATAGAAACATTTAAATATTACATATTTTTATGCTTTATAATAATGGCGACAGATCTAGAAAAAGCTCAACTAATGTCCGTCTTAGCAAGAAGTAAAGGAAACTGGGGAGAAAAATATGACAGGACAGAACATTTTAAGAGATTTCAAAATCTGAAGGATATAGTGAAGGATCTTGCTAAAATTAGATGGATTTTAATCTATAAAAAGCCACAATTTACAGGACTCTCTCTTAATACTCAATTTAAATCAGAGATAATTAATTTCATTGAGAATCAAATGCCACATTTGAGAGGCATACTAAAATAAACCTTTAAATACACAATTCCTTCCTCATAATATTATGTCCTTGTAGCTCAGCCCGGTTAGAGCGCACGGCTGTTAGGCATTAATCATGCCCAGATACCGTGAAGTCGGAGGTTCAAATCCTCCCAAGGACGTTCGACTTGAACCTC
>JAGVWS010000031.1 GCA_018304165.1 Candidatus Pacearchaeota archaeon | reverse complement strand
TAGTCAATCAACAAAATGCTTATGTCATTTCATTGATTAAGATAGTAATTAAATAATAAAAACTAATATTAAAATAAATTTAGTCAATCAACAAAATGCCACACCGATGCATACACTGCGGACACATTTACCCTGATGCAAGCAAGGAATTGCTTGAAGGATGCAGCAATAAAGGATGCGGGAGCCATTTCTTCTACTATTTGAAAGTTCTGCCTTCTGAAAGAAAAGGCGGAGCTGAAGCTGCTGCAGAAGCTGCCGTTAAATCCCATGCTGGAACGGCAGCCGCAGCGGAAATACCCCAAGAGCTTTCTATTATGGACAAAAAGCAGGTTGAAAAAGATGTCAGAGAAATGATAGGAATTGAAGACGAGGAGATTCCCGTAATTCTTGACTTGGAATCCATAAAAATCTCCGGGCCGGGAAAGTTTGAGATAGATGTAGTGAATCTGTTTGACAAGAAGAGGCCCCTGATATATAAACTGGACGAGGGAAAGTACATCATTGATTTAGCTTCTACTCTAAAACTAAGCATTGATGAAATAAACAAAAAGATAAGGATACCTGAAAGGAGAAAAAGAGGTGGAGCAAGGAATGAGCAGAAAAAAACCCCAGATAGCAAGGAGTAGAGCCTCAGGCAAGACCTTAAGAAGCATATTACAGAGCAAGCTCTCTGAAGCCAAGCCTTATGAAAGAGATATCAATAAAATTAATAGCGGGGCAAGAGATATCATCAATAAGATAAATAATTCTGCCAGAAAATTAAGAGTGAAGCTTTCCCCTTTTATCGGCGGGAGCCTTGCCAAGGGAACTCTTGTCAGAAGGAAGCCCAATGAGGAAGCCAATGAAATTGATATTGATATTTTTATAAGATTCAATAGAGAAGAAGATATTGATAAATTCAGAAGTGTAATGAAAGCAACTGGCGAGAAATTCAAGGTTGTGCATGGCTCAAGGGATTATGTGCAGATAAAAAAAGGCAGCTTAATTTTTGAGATAATTCCTGTCCTTAAAATAAGCGCTCCGAAGCAAGCCAGGAATATCACTGACCTGAGTTATTTCCATGTGAATTACGTGCTGAAAGCTCTGAAAAAAAACAGGAAGCTTGCTGACGAAATAATCCTTGCGAAGAGTTTCTGCCATGGTGCTGGATGTTATGGAGCCGAAAGCTATATAAGAGGATTTTCGGGGTATGCTCTTGAGCTGCTCATAATAGAATACAAAACTTTCCTAAGCTTTATTAAAGCCATAGCCAGGCTAAAAAACGAAGCGGGACAAAAACTGGTCATTGATATTGAGAAGCATTACAAAAGAGAAAATGTCTTGAGGGAGATTAACGAAGCGAAACTTTCATCGCCTATAATTCTCATTGACCCTACATTCAAGGAGAGGAATGCACTTGCTGCCCTGTCGCAGGAAACCTTTATGAGATTCCGGCAGCACTGCATTAAATTCCTGAAAAGTCCTTCATTAAAACTTTTTGAGCATGAAAGCGTTGATGTGGAAAAACTGAAAAGGAAAGCTCAAAAGAAAAAACAAGATTTTGCGATAATTGAGATAACAACTAGCAGGCAAGCCGGCGACATTGCCGGAACAAAACTTCTGAAATTTGCAAAGCTTTTCAATGAAGAAATGAAGCGTTGTTATAATAAGCCGGAAATGCACTTTGAATATGACGAAAGACAAAAAGGAAAGATTTATTTTAGCGGAAAAAGAATAAGAGAGAAAATCATAAGAGGACCGCCTCTGAACAAAGCGGAAGATATGATTAGGTTCAGGAAGAAATATGGCGCAGCAGTTTACGAGCACGGCGGAAGGCTGATGGCTAAAATAAAAGTAAATAACGATCCTATAACAGTTATTGGGCAATTTAAGAAAATGAACGGCAAGAGAATGAAAGAAATGGGGATAACCTGGATGGAAATAAGAGGATAATTATTGCTCATACTAATAATTGCTCCAATTTATCTAAACGTCGAGTTAGTGGATTATAACTAATTATTTGTCTTTTCCTCAGCTACAACTCATGCGGATTTCCTTTCAATCAAAATAAAGCGGAGGATTCGCCCCAGCCGGGATTCGAACCAGGAAGTCTGTAGACCAGACACGGCTTGACAGGCCGTTGCATTACCTTTAATGCTACTGGGGCATCCTCCGCTAGAGTATAACTGACAGAAAACTTTAAATAGTTAATCTAACTAGAAATGTTAAGTCTGTAGACGAGATTCAGCTTAACAGGTTGAAACATTACCATTAATGCTACTATTGTGTCGCGGTTGACAGGCGCGGCAGGGGGCGCTACTGGGGCGAGGCTAAGAAATTAGCCTCTTTTCTTTTTTAATCAGTGTAATTAAACTTATCCTCTAATAAGAGGTCATATAATCAATTATTGTAAATCATATAATTTATTGTATGCTGTAACTGCTCATGCAACACAGCAGAGAATCAGCAACTTTATTGATTATGATAAGATATAGCAATAATCTCGCCTTGCTGATTAAAAGTGTTTTTCAGATGAATTTAATTAGAGTAATGATAATAGTTCTTATAAATAATATAAAAGACAATTTTACACATTAATTATTGCATAGCGATCATATGTAAGCTAACTTGTCTTCAGAGGTTATATCAACAGATTATTTGATAATTTAATAACTTATTTCGGTTCAGAAAACGCCCGCTCACTAAAACTTACTCCTTTGTTATCTCCTCTAATCCGACTTCCCAGCCATTGAATATTGAAACAACAGCCTTAATATCTTTTTCTGAATGAGCATCAAAGACGACTTCCGGAACAGTGTCTGTGCGGCCAATTGCCATTCTTACCTGTTTATCTTTAGGGCCTAAGAAATAAGTGTTTTCGTCATCTGTCGTAATGCCGTTGCGAAATGCGAAATTGTAGAACCATTGAGAGAAGGCATTGATTCCGTCTTTACCTGCAACTCTATATCTCATCATCAAAGAAGTTACAGGTTCATCTTCAGGAGCAACATCATTCGTCCCGTGATACAGGGGACAACTCCATTCAGTAAAACCAGAGTCGTTATATTCTATTGCCATTTTATCTTATTATAAGCTAGCTCCGGCATAACTAATTAACTGGCCGGCAAAGAACATTAAATAAGCAATACCACCAGATGGTTCATGTGCAGGCTCTAATCTTCTAGTACCTTCAATTTTCTCTAATTGGTGGTTGATATCATAACTACTCCTTGGAGTTCCGGCTAAATCTCTTAAAAAGTCTATTTCTCTTTCAGCACTTCTCATTCCTTCCTTAAAAGCATCAACTAATTTCTTCAAGACCATCTTCTCTCCCTATATCCTTCTTCCGCCAACAGCGATGTCAAACAGCGTCGCTAAAGAGCCTGCGAAGAACTCAGAATTAATCCAGACGCCGACTTCCTGGTCGTCGTGAGGAGAGTTGGTAACCATCATCAGCACCTGGTTCCTGTCAATAATTATAAATCGCGCGTTAATGGACATCTTTACTACCTTTATCTTTAAGCGGTTTGTAACTTCTCTTAATTCAACATCATTTCCACTGAGGGCTAACTTTACAACAACTCCAGACTTTCTTAACCTTGAAAATACCTGGTCAAAAACCTTGTATCTTCTCAATATCTCTGCGGCATCCATGCAAATTATTACTTCCTTTTCAGCGTTTTCAACTATTTCCTTTAAGTAATTGTATATATTGCTCTTTCCTCTTATGGCGCTTGATAAGTCCCCGTGCTTTATCGGCTCAATGCCTGACTTGTGGAGATCTTCAAGAACTTTGTATTCTTCAGTTCCCCTCAAATTAGCAAGAGTCTTTACTTTCTCCTCCGCCTCCCTGCGCGCGTTGTTCTTTAGCTTTTCAATTATGACAGCTGGTTTTATTGCCATGTATTTAACTGGCTTACCAAGCTTTATCAGTGTGAAGCCTGCCTTTTCAAGGCTTTCAAGAACATCATAAGTCCTGCTTCTCGGAACTCCACTTACTTCTGCTATCTCTCCGACGCTTGAAACTCCGCGAGTCAGCAACGCAAGCCAAACCCTCGTTTCATAAATATTAAGACTGAAGTATGCCCTGATCTTCTTGACGAGTTCGGGTTTTATGAATGTCATTTTGAACTCGCCTCCTCTTTCTTAACTATATAATTCTCAAGATTTAGTTGGGTGTTAGAAAGAAAACCCCAATCTACAGGAGTAATAGCAGAAATCCCTCTTGAAGTAATATCGCCAGTGATGGGAGAATTATCGCCTGCAGAATTATTCCCTGTAAACAATCCGTAAGCGCTCATATCGCCAGTAATGGAAGAATTATTGCCTGCAGAATTATTCCCTGTAAACAATCCGTAAGCGCTCATATCGCCAGTAATGGAAGAATTATTGCCTGTAGAATTAATCCCCACAAGTAATCCGTAAGCGCCCATATCTCCAGTGATGGAAGAATTATTGCCTGTAGAATTCTCCCCTCCAATTAATCCGTAAGCGCCCATATCTCCAGTGATGGAAGAATTATTGCCTGTAGAATTAATCCCCACAAGTAATCCGTAAGCGCCCATATCGCCAGTGATGGAAGAATTATCCCCTGTAGAATTATTCCCTCCAATTAATCCGTAAGTGCTCATATCGCCAGTAATCTTACCGTTAAGGGTATTTATTGCTACCAAACCATAAGTCCTGACACTAGTATTAGTATCGCCAATAATCTTAACACTTGGAAACAAACCCCAAACATAATGATTACCACCAGCATTATTCAATGTTGTAGAACCAAGATGAACATTATCTTTAGAAATGGTAATGCCCGCAAGCCCCGCTAAAACTAAGGAAGCCAGCGTTTTCTTTTTATTGTCCAAAATCCATTTCAAACCAGCCCTAAATTTATTTTCAAGACTCATTTTCCCTCTCTCCTGTAAGAAAGTTTATTTACTCCGTCAGTATTTACTCCGTCAATAACAAGATGCTCTGTGCTTCCGCCTCTTTGGTCAACTCTGGTTTGTATTGAAGCAGCATTTTCTTTGCCACATCCAACTAAACCTCCGACTAAAGATAATGATGTTAAAGCTCTGTTTAATTGTTTATTCATATATCCCCATCTCCTCCTCTCTTTATAAACCTTTCTATTTTAGTGTATCTTTAAAGTAGTTAAAAGACAGTAAGGTTTATTAACCAGCTGAAAGTAATGAAAATATGGATGGTATAAGTAGTATAGAAAATATGAATAACATTAATAATCTAAGCAAACTGCATAAGCTAAGGACAATCATAGTTGTATTAATATCTTTAATATCAGGATTTCTCCTGTCCCAGGCAATTCCTCAGCTGAACATGATTGAAAAGCCATTAAGCCTCGGAATAACCGGAAGCGCTGTCGCTCCCTCTTACAATATTGCTCCGGCCGACATAACCATTCTGCCCGACATGATAATAATAAAACTATCTAATGCTTCACTTTCCGGATATGCAGCAACAGGAAGCATGCTGCCTGTTCTTAACGAGGACTCAAAAGGAATTAAAATACCTGTAACATCTCCTGAACAGCTCCATGCAGGAGATATAATAACTTACAGGGATAAGAGCGGAGATTTAGTAATACACAGGATAATGAGTATTGGGTTTGATGAGAAAGGAACTTATTATATCATGAAGGGTGATAATAATATTATCAGTGATGGAAGGATACGATTTGAGCAAATTTTATATAAACTGGTTGTGTTGGTTTATTGAGACAAAGGAGATAAAAATGGGAATAATAAGAGACCTTGAAAGAAGGATAAATAAGTTTGAGAGAAAGGAAAGGACTGATGAAGAAAAGAGCAGGTTTGCCAGCATGCTGATGCGCAAGTTTGATTATATCGCAGAGAGAAGAAGAGAGGGTATGGATATTAAAGTCTTTGCCGATCAAAAACATATGCGCCCTGCTATAAGGAGGGCTATAAAGAGGTATTCAGATGGAAGGACAACTCTTAATAAAGCTGAAGAAGAGCTAAATAACCTGCGAGAAACCGCCCTTAAATACTTAACTGAAAGAGGATATTATTCTGCGGCTCATGAGCAGAGTGAGCTAAGGGAAAGGGGGGAAGCAAGGTAGAATGGCAGGAAAATTGCAATTAACTATTTTGTCCCGCGGTGAGCTTTATATTGTTGGAACCTGCGGGCTCAGCAGGCTGTCTCTGGATGAAATGGCTGATGTTTTGAAGAGAATGAAGGGAAGTGACGCAGACATAGTGCCTTCTTTTAGAGGTGATAGAAACGGCGATAACAATTTTCTGGTAGCTTTCCTCTTCAATCCCCCGCTCCATGTTGTAATAAACAGAAAAGACAGCGAAAAAGAGGCTGGGTTGTTAGCTTATAATATCGTCAGGCCTTCAATTCAGGATGAATTCAAGAAAGTAGTGAGAGCCATAGAACTGGAGCGTACTGTTTATGATTCAGATATACCAAAGGAGATAGCGGGAGCCACCAGAAGGATTATGGAAGGCTATGAAAGACGCAGGAGACTTTCGGAAGCCCGTGGATACCCTTTAAACCCGCGTTTTTTCTCCATCATGGACTACGCAGATTTCCTTTTTAATTACAGGAAAATAAAAGAAAGGGATGCAATCGGGAGAGCTTTTGACAGGTTCGGCATGTGAAGGAGAGGATGTAATGTATAAATTAGCTGTGATGGCACATTGAAGATGATAGAAAATAATAAAATACAAGGGTATTTAATCAAAAAGATAGAAGAAAAATTGGCAAATATGGCTTTTGCCATGGAAACCGAAAAATCCCTGATAGAAAGAGCTAAAAGAGATGGACAAATTACTTTAACTGATATAAGGGCTTATATCTCCTGCCATATTCTCATGCAACAGGTAGCTACCCTAAGGCGAGTGTATTATGAAATTTATGGAGGCAGTTCAAAAAGCGTTGAAGCATTAGAGGAAGGAATCTTGAGGAGTGAAGAGGGGCTAATTGAAATATTAAAAAGTTAATTGCTCAAAAGAACAGATAGAGGCGTTATCCAGAAGTGAGAATCTGTCATTCATTGAGGAAAATGACCCTATATATTAAATGATTTAACTAAAGTGCAACGCCAGATTAAACATAATCTCAAATTATGATAATGTTTATAAGTTTATCTTACTTTTCCTGACAATGTATAATGAGATAGATATTCCTTTAACAAAAGAAGAAGAAAAAGAGAAGATCAATTTTCTGAAAGAAAGAAAGTTCAGCGATTTTAAGATTCATCCTTATTATGACAGAGGAAGTTATATTAAGCATGCTGTTGAAATTGAAACTATTGAAAAAATATATCCTCAATTTGATAAGATAATTGGAACTTTTAAAAGACCAGCAAATAGGGGATTCAAATATTCATTTATTTACAAACTTGAAGAAACAAGGTCATTAATTTTATGTTTTTACCTTGATGAAAATCCTCCAAAATTTTTTAATGCCTATTTTGATTACACCAAGCAAGATAAGACATTGAGTAGAAAGATAAAAAACTGGATGAGAAAAGAGTTTAGCAAGAAGCAACAATAGATAGATTATTTCTATTATGAGGAATAACTGCAAACTGCAAAGTATGCTCTTTTAAGGGTGTTGCTAATACTACTGCTAATGCCAGCATGTTTCCTGCTCTCATAACTTCTATTTTTGAATTTTTTAGATTTTTTAGCTGATTTGCCGGAAAATTAAGAAATCTGGAGGCAGAATCTATCTCAACACCTAAAACTTTGCCACTATCACTTATATCTACAACAATATTCCCTATAACTAAATTTTCTGCTGCCCTTTCTTTTTCAGGATTATTGGATATGTATAATATGTCTAAATCTTCTTCGTATTCATAACTCATATTATTCTTAAGCAAACCTCATTTTTAAACTTAGTGATTTCAGACCTATATAATCATCCATCCCGCTCCCATTCCCACGAGGCCGCTGGCACTAAAACACGCAAGACAGCCAGCACTAAATCGTGAACCAAAAAATATATAAATAAGGAATTCTTACTTTCTTACATGGTAATCAGTGCGATTAAGATGTCTTCAAAAGGACAGGTGGTCATACCCAGAGTTATAAGAAATGCTATAAATGCCGAAGAGGGAACTCTTTTTATAGTTATTAACAAAGGGAACACTATAGTTCTTGAAAAAGTAAAAGTACCAACCAAAGACGAGGTAATCAGAAATCTTGAGAAAATTTCTCTAGAAGGTCAAAAAAATGCCGAAAGGCTTGGAATAAAAGAAAGTGATGTTCCGGGCATAATAGAGAAATACAGAAGATCAAAAAGAAATGAGAGTAACAGCAGATACTAATTTCCTCATATCAGCCACTCAATGGAACTATAGCCTTAGTCGTAAGTTATTAACAGAAATCTTAAGGAGAAAGATAGATATTTTTACTACTAAGGAAATTCTTGAAGAATTTTCAAATGTTCTTATTAGAGATTTTAATTTAAATCTGGATAAAATTAAAGAGATTATAATAAATTTCCTCGGCTCAATAAATATGATTGAAACGTCTTCAAAAGTAGATATCGTCAAACATGACCCTGACGACAATAAAGTTATTGAGTGTGCTGTTGATTCTAAGTCAGATTATATTTTGACTTATGACAAACACTTGCTGAGCGTTAAGGAATTTAAAGGGATAAAAATTGTAAAGCCGGAAGAATTTTTTAAAATTATTAATACTAACCCCGACTAAGTCTCAAACAGGGCATTAATAACCTGTTTCATAAGCAGTATAAAATAGCCCAAGAGATAATTCTGGAAATTAATATCAATAATACACTACAATAAACATATATGCTGATGACGCAAACCTATTAAATAAATTATGTAGATTATCGGCTAATGATTAAATAATTGGCTATATATTTTTCCGTTTTTACAGGCACAGCAGAGCTGCGGGGATTTCTTTTTAACTAAATCATCAGCCATCCAACTCCCAATCCCGCGAGACATCCTGCTGTTATGAAAGGCATGGCCGGATAAAATTTTCCTTTTTCAGAGAAGTAAAGCAGCAATGACAGGGCTATTGTTGCCCCGAGCGTAATCATTAAAGCCGGAAGCAGGCCCCACCTCAGCATTACGACTCCAGCAGTAATCAGCGGAAATATGACATCTCCTCCGCCGAGAATGGCAAGATTGACTTTTATCCTTGATGCCTTTCTCTGCTTCTCTTTCACTCTCAATTTCTGGCTCTTAATCTTTTCAAGCCTGAGCCTGTCTTCCCTGCGGATGTAGGGCACGAAGAAGCCTGCAAAGAATTTCAGTTCGTTAATCTGGTATTTTGCCATCTTTTGCATTATGCCGGAATGCCAGACAGCATAGATGTCATATGCAGAAATCAAAACAAGAAGGACAATAACTGTCCATATATTCAGGATTGGAACAAAGACTACTGAAATTCCGGGGTAAATCAATAACTCGCTTATGTTATGAATCAAGATATCGCGCCTGAAGACTTTTGAATAAGCAAGAGGCAGGGCAAGGATGAATGAAATCAATTCAGAGTAACTTAGCTGGAAGAGGGAAAAATCAAGCTTGTTTAAACTTAGGGACGGACTTATCTTAATAAGAACAAGATTAATTACGATGCCTATTGCTATCACAACAACGAAGAAGAACCACAGCCTTAGGAAAGTGGCTGCTTTGAATTTCATCAGAAGAAAAATTATGGCCACCGCAAGCACGAATGAAAAAATAATGCTGCTCAATCCCGGAACTGCATCTACTTCGGGAGGAGCCATGCCGTAAGGAACTTCATTAACAGTCTGGTTTCCTATTTTTAGGGGAGTATTGTAAGAGCTTATGACAAATAGCCCTATCAACTGCGCCGCTAAGAACATGAGCATTAAAACGGCGGTTATTTTCCAACTGTGCTTCATAGTGTAAGACACCAAAGGTTCATCAAGAACTTTTTGTTCTTGAGTGTGTTCAAGATGTAAACATCTTGACATCTTGCTAACAACTTCCTTTGATTTAGTTTAATCATTCTGCCTCTTTTGATTAATTAATAATTTATAAAATATGCTTAATAAACTCTTGCCCCAAGTTTTACATGATTATTTACATCCAATAACAAGCATTCACCTTTATCATCAGGCACGCCGATGACTAAAACTTCAGAGATATTCTTGCCTATCTGTCTAGGCTCAAGATTAGTAACACCAACAACTAATTTATTCTTAAGCTCATCAAGAGAATAATTAATAAGCCTAGCGCAGGACTTCTTAATTCCTATTTCACTGCCAAAATCAACTTCTAGCTTATGAGTTGAGAACTTAGCGTCAGGAATTAAAGAAACACTAATAATCCTGCCAACTTTTAAATCAACCCTTGAAAAATCATCAATGGATATCATGATTAATGTAAAAACAGCTCATTATGTTTAATTTAGCCGTCTTGTCCTGCCCATTTTAAAATCTTCTTCAGCTTCTTCAACTGACTTTAGATTATTTTCACTTATGATTAAATCATCATCCAGCTCGCTTAAATCAATCTTTTTATTTTTCATGTTCTCGCTGATTGAGTTAATAATAGTTTAATAAGGCTGAACTCAAACTCACTTCAGCCTTATCGTCTCCAAATTCCTCGGAACGTTCGTTTCAATCCTGTGAAGTTTATGGATTGTTGAGGCAAAATCAAGGCTCTTTGACTGCTCTCCATGAACTACCATGACCCTCTTTGGCTGCGGATTGCAGTTGTTTATAAAAGCAACGAGCTGGTTTCTTAAGCAGTGCGAGGAAAAACCCCCGACAGTATGAACTTCTAAGTTTATCTTTACCACTTCTTCTTTTCCGTCGTTATTCGGAATCAGAAGCTCTTTTTCACCATCCTGAATCATCCTTCCCAATCCCCCCACTCCCTGATAGCATACAAATACCAGGCTGTTATTAGGGTTGCCCGCAAATTCTCTTAAATATTCCACCGAAGCGCCGCCGACAAGCATACCGCTCGTAGCAAGAACTACGCACGGGCCTCCCTCAATTACTTTCTTCCTTTCCTGAGAGCCTCCAACACGCTTGAAAATCTCTGACAGGAAAGGATTTTTGTCCTGAAATACCATCCCCCTTACATTATTAGACAGAAAGTCAGGATATGCTGTGTGAATAGCATTAATATCCCATATCATTCCATCAATGTATATTGGGATGGGCGGCAAGTCTCCACGCCTCATTGCATCCTCAAGTACAAGCATTGTTTCTTGCGAGCGGCCAAGCCCAAGCTCGGGAATAAGAACTTTTCCTTTCCTTTCAATTACTTTCTTTATTATTGAGATAAATAACTGCTCCTGCTCTGCGTACGGAGGATATTTATCATCCTTTCCACCATAAGTAGACTCAATCATCAATGATTCTATTCTTGGGAAAGTATCAATAGCAGGATCTAATAAACGAGTACGGCCGTATTTTAAATCTCCGGTATAAACAAAGTTGTGATTTCCATTTCCAATGTTTAAATGTATGAGCGAACTTCCAAGAACATGCCCTGCATTGTACAGAGTCAACCTTATATCTGGAGTTATGTCAGTAACTTCATTGTAATTGAGGCATACTGAATGCCTTACCACCTCCTTGATGTCTTTAGGAGAGTAGAGGGGAGCCTCGGCTTTCTTGTAGGCAACCCCTATAAAGTCTAAATCCAGAAGGGCAAGAATATCCCTTGTCGGCTGGGTCATATAACATGGGCCTCTATAACCCATTTTGTACAGGTACGGAAGCAAACCGCCATGGTCAATGTGAGCGTGGCTTATGATTACAGCGTCTAATTCATTCAGCTTGAATTCAGGAATGTCCAGATAAGGGAATTTTTCTGAATTATTTCCTGTTACATCAATCCCGCAGTCAAGAAGAACCTTTGATTCCGGAGTCTGAAGAAGGAAGCAGGATCTTCCAACCTGCCTCGAAGCTCCAAGGCATGTAATTCTAACCCATCCCCTTGACTTTTCAGGATTCCACTCCTTGTATATTTTCTTTCCAAGAGAATTCAGGAATTTCTTCCTGTAAGCACTGTTTAAATACAAAACTTTTCTTATGTTTTCAGTAATCTTGCTCGGGATTGAGGGGCTTCTCTGAACTGTTGGAATCCATAGAGTCTTCTCTTTAATCTCCTGAAGAATGCTTCCCTGCTTGCCAATAACAATTCCCGGCTTCTTGGCTTCAACAATCAAGATGCTGCGGGCAGGATCAAATAAAACTTCCGTAATATCTGCTTCAGACGGAACGCATTGGCGTACAATCTTCTCCGTTTCTTCCTGGCCCATCAAAATGCTCTCAGAAGCCCTTAATTCAATCCTCTTCTTTATCTTCTTTACAATTTCCCTTATGAGTGAATCTGAAGACCTGAAAAATTCCTTGTCTTCAGTATAGAGAACTATATTTGCTCCTTCAAATGCCGACTCGCTTACTTTCTTTTCAGGCAATTCAGCGAGAATTGTTTTTAAAATGTCTGCCATTTTTTGTTTTGTACTGATTTAAAAATTATAAAATTTTCACAATTTATTTAAAGAGAGTGATTATTAGTCAATGATTTAATAGATTGGTTATTAGTCAATGATTTAATAGATTGGTTATTAGTATTATATACATTACGCTGATAATGTTGCGTTAAACTAACTTACTTAGCACTTAATATTTATGGTTAATAATTTACTGCTGATAATTTGCATAAAGTTTCTCAACATTATTTATTTTACTTAGCACTTAATATTTATGGTTAATAATTTACTGCTGATAATGTTGCGTTAAACTAACTTACTTAGCACTTAACATTTATGGTTAATAATTTACTAAGCGATTATTGATGTTATGCTTATTATCTCGCTAAGGATGCTGCATCAAACTGGTTTACTTAATATTTATAACTAATAATCTACTACAGACAATTTGCATGAGGCTTCTTAATTTATTATCGCTAATTGATGAGGGATATTATCTCTGTTTAAGATAAATCCTTATTAATATAAACTACTAACATCTATAAATTTCATCAATCATTTTCATACTTAGGCTCAATCCTCTGCTTTACAACATGCTTTATTCCTTCTTTGGTTATTGTGAAAACATCAATTCCATATCCACTCCCAGTGTCTCTCTGAGTTGAGGATTTTATTGCTTCTACCGCCAGATCTACTCCTTCCTTAACACTTATTCCTCTTTTGTACTGTCTTTCAAGCAATCCTAGAACATACGGCATTCCGGAGCCGAAGTTTGCATCATAATCCTCAACCTTGACAATCCCTCCTGCAGGTTCTACACTGTAGAGCTCAAAGCTCCCGTCTTCATTGAAGCCCCCTACCAAGGATCCCACTATTGAAGGAATCGTTGAGAACTGCCTGATACTCCTGTAAGTTATCATTCCGAACAGGCTG
Source organism: Candidatus Pacearchaeota archaeon (assembly GCA_018304165.1). Classification (GTDB taxonomy): domain Archaea; phylum Nanobdellota; class Nanobdellia; order Pacearchaeales; family GW2011-AR1; genus JAGVWS01. The sequence goes on along the minus strand of JAGVWS010000031.1, from coordinate 25,409 downwards.
GCGGACTCTTTGACGGTTGGACGAGATTTAGACCTTAATTCCTTGAGTCTTAGTTCAGCTGCCACTACCCTCGACAGGAGCTGTGCATCAGCGAAGCCTCCGCACCATGCACCTACAAGATAATCATTTATCTGGACGGCTTTCCTTGCGTCTTTGTTGAGAACAACATTTCCCGCAGTGACCTGCCTGTCAGCAGCCATTACAACTCCCTCCCTGCAGACAATACCAAGAATAGTAGTGCCCGTCTTCAGGACATTCCTGCTTATTTCTTCATTCATATTACTTATATTATTCATATTAAATAATCCTCAAAATTACAAGAGAATTTATATTAGTTACATCTCTATTTTGAATTGCGGATTTATAAACCTTGCGGTGAGGCGCAAGGTTTTACATATACTCACTGTTTGAAACTATAAATTGTTAAATTTGTTATGAGCAGAGGTGAGCTGGTAGTTGATGAAGCAATCTTCTGAAGTAAGTAAGTTAAGTGGATGTTCAATGTTGACGCTTATTTAATGAGTAATGGTGGCATTGTTGACTGCATAATTCCTGATTGTTTTGTGTTATAGTGAACACACTCAAGAACTCACGTTCTTGATGTTTCGAGGCCTCAAAATCAGAGATTTTGACGGTCCGTCAAGAAGTAACCTTCTTGAGGCCTCAAGAATTAACATTCTTGAAGATTCTGAATAAATATTACTCTAATCATCAGAATTTACGATAATTATTATAATATAATAAAGCTATAAAAACCAATAGCATAAATCACTCCGCCTTAACAATCACGCTCGCGCCTTTCTCCTTCCTCAGGCGTATCACTTTTTCAACAAAGGACTCTATTTTCTGCTCATGAGAGACAATTATCAGCTGCTCTACGTTTAGCTCATTCAGGACGTCGCGCATCTTGTCAAGCTGCTGTTCAGAGAATCCGTCTGTAGGCTCGTCCAGAATAACCAGATTCTTCGTTTTTATGTCGCTAAGCATTGAATTAATTGTCTTGTTGAGAGCGAGGCGGTAAGCAAGAGCAACCGCTGTACGCTCTCCGCCGGACAGGTAATTATATTCAAGCTCGTAATCATACTGGTAGATTATGGGAGTAAAGTCTTCATCAAGGGAAACAGAGAAATTCTCCGGAACAAGGACGCCGAACCATTCATTGAATAACTTGGCAAACTCTTCCCTGAGCCTTAACATGACATTTCTTTCAGTAAACGCAATAAGTTCAGAAAATTTATTTGCAAGCCAGTCATAAATCTCAAGAATTACTGCAAGAAGAGACTTGACATCTTCTTTCTTCTTTATCTCTTCATGCATCTCTTTTATTATGTCATTAGTTATCTCTATTTCTTTTGATATGCTGCTCCTCTTTAAATCAGCATCCCTCTCAACTTTCAGAGCCGATTTAAATTCCTCTTCTATCTTTATGAAAATAGCGTCATATTTGGAAATCTCCCTTATTGAATCCTTAAGGCGCTCTACCTGAGAAGAAAGCATTTCTATGTCTTTAACAGCGCTCTCCTTCCTCTTCTCATCATCAGGTAGTTTTGCTTCTTTATCTTTAATGCTGTTGAGCTTCATCCTAATGAGATGAAATTCTGAAAGCGTTTTTTCAATTTCCCTCCTCTTATCAAGAATAAGCCTCATCTCATCATCAAATCTCTTTACGCTGGCTTCACCTTCCTTCAGAGCCAGTGCGTTTTTCTCTATGTCTTTGTCAAATCCTGCGAATATGTTTTTCTTATATTCATTATCAACACTCTGAAGGCAGATAGGGCAGAATTGTATTCTCATGATTCTCTCCTTTAGAGCAAGAATTTCCATATTCTTAGCTTTTAGAGATTTAACTTTCAATAGAAGCTCAAAATTCTCCTTTCTTTTATTGTCTTCCTGATCTTCAAGTCCTCTTTTTTCAATCTCAAGCCTCCTTAATTCCTGCTCAGAAAAAGACAATCTCTTTATTTCTTCTATTTCTTTGCTAAGAAGAGCAATCTCCTTATCCATATTTGAAATAAGCTCTTTTTTCCCGGCAATAGCCACCTTTACTTTTTCAATCTCCTGCTCAAGTCTCTTTTTCTCATCTATCTTGGATTTAGTTTCCCGCATTACTATTTCTATTTCTTTTCTCCCGGCAACAGAAGAATTGTATACTCTTTCAGATTCTTTGAGATTTTCCTCCAAGACTTTCAGCATCTCTCCCCTCTCTTCAAGCTGCTGTTTCTTTAAATCCAGATCTCTTATTATTCCCTCTTTGTTTCTTATTTCCTCGCGGAGGTGAGTGGAAAGGAAAGCTATATTTTCTTTTATGTTTTTGTACTTGTTCACTCCAAAGACATGCCTTATGGCATTAAGCCTTGTTTGGGAATCCTCAAGAATTATCTGCTTCATTTCCTCCTGCGGGGTATAAACTGTAAATTTGTAGAGAAGGTTTGTTTTCTTGGCAAATTCTGCGGGATAATTCAGGAGCTTCAGAACCCTGTTCTTCAGCTCCGAGTGCGAAATTTCCTCTCTCACGCCATTGAAAACTATTGCTGAATTCTCCTGGCTTATTGTCTTGCTGCTCCTCTCCAATCCACGCTCAATAATTACGTTCTTTCCGTCTATCTCAATTTCCAGAGATACTCTGCCGGAATCTTTTCCGGAACGCAGCAATGAAGAACCTCTCTGGCCCGGCTGAAGGCCGAACAGGACAAATTCTACCGCAAGAAGTATTGTTGTTTTCCCGGAGCCAATGTCTCCTGAAAGAAGCACAGAGCCGGAAGGAAATTCTATTTCCACATGTTCATAGCTTCTTATATTCTCCAAAAAAATCTTCTTCAAAATCATTTTAAAACGCCTCCCCAAGATACCCCCCGCTCTTCATCTATGTTCAACACCCTCTTTGATTCAGATATTATCCTGTCAGTGAAGGCTATTGTCTTCTCGTCTTCTTTCTTTTCTGAAGAGAGAATTTGTATTAATGGCTCAATAAATTTATTCATGCCGGAATTATTTTCTGAAATATACCTCTTTATTATATCCTCCTCCATATTAGGAAGAGCGTGAATTCCGCTGTCGCCAATCTTTATCTCTGTTTCTTCCTTAAGGAGCTTTGAAGTGCTCTTAAGGAAGCAGTAAGCACCCTTGCCTAAAACATAAGATGATATTTTAAGAAAATCAATGTTGTTCAGGCCGCCCTTCTCAAGAGTCCCGTACAGCCTTAGAAGAACAATCTTATCTTTTAACTCGTGTTTTCCAAGCTCAAACAAAACCTGTTCAGTAGCGACGAGGGCGTTTGTTATCTTCATTTCTATCCCGACTACTTCCTTTAGTTCCAGAGGAATTTTCCTAAAACCAAACGGGAGAGTATTAACTATATAGAAGCTTCCTCCTTTAAGCTCTTCTATCTCCTCAAAATTGTTCGGAAAGGTCGGGCCGGCATATACTATGTTCTTGTTTTCGTAATCAATGTGAAGATGTCCTAAAGCATAATAGTCTGCATGCGGAAGCTGAGTTTCATCTACAGAATCAATGGGAAGGGTTCCTATGGCATCTTTAATTGAAGTGTGAAGCATAAGAATTTTGAAAAATCCGGGGGCGTCAATGAGCTTTATTTTCTTGACTTCAGGAACATCCAGCCCCGTCTTCTTTCCCGGATATCCATAAATAGCAACATCTCCTATTATTGTCGGATTAAGATAAATGTGCTCATCTCCTTCCCTTATTTGGGAATTGAATACATTCCTGCAAAGCCCGGCATTCTCAAGGACGTCAAGAAAAGTTTTTCCGGAGGAAGAGAAATCATGGCTTCCCGCTATGAAGAAGCACGGAATTCCTGAATCCTTGAGCTTTCTAATCTCCCTGAATGCATCCTTGAGGATTTCTATCGGAGGATACGGAGAATCAAACAAATCACCCGCAATTATGACAAAGTCAAGCTTCTCCTTAATGCAGATGTCAATTGTTCTCCTGAAGCAGGCCATATTGAGTTCCTGAAGCTCCGGATGCCTCCAGCTCCCAAGATGGCAGTCAGAAAGGTGTGCGAAGCGCATGGTACTTTAAACCTCTGTTTAGCGGGATATTTACGATTAACCTGTTTAATATCGGCATGAAAAATCTGCCTGATATATAAAGATAGTTGTGATAACAGTCTCTCCGATACAGTCCAAATTTAGCAGAAAGATTTAAAGAATCAACCAATAATTTGAATCCGCTTAGTGAGCACAATTAAACTTTTGTTAGCAATTACCCTCGGTTGAACCTGCTATAAACATAGTATCCAATTAATAATGGAATTATTCTTAATATAGATAATTCTTTTAATTATGATAAGTTTTTAGAATTATCTATCACAGAGATTATGAGAAAATATTATTCTAATCATCAGAATTTACAATAGCTATATTGTTTTTATGTTGATATAATAATTATCCATCAGAGATACTCAATAAGCATATAGCCAAGAAACCACAACTATCCTCGCTGCTTCAATACCTCTACTAAAAAGAGTAATTTTATAAACATAAAACACTTCTTTAAATCATGCTATTAAAGGATATCCTTCAGATAGACATAGGTGACTTTTTTACAAACCTCATATTTGCTGCTGTTCTTATTGTTGCCGGAGTCATACTTGGGACGCTGGTTAATATAATCCTTAAGAAGATGGCAAAGAAAGGAGAATTGGACAAGGCGCGCTCTTACAACTTCATCAAGCTGTTCATAATGGTAATCACATGGTCAATCTACCTCCTGTTCCTTAATTTTGCGCTAGTAGAATTGAACATACCTGTACTGACGGGCTGGCTAAGCTCAATACTCCTTGTCATCCCTTCCCTGACAGGAGCATTGATATTAATAGTTGCAGGGTTTGCGATAGCTACTTACTTAAAGAATGTAATTGAAGAAAGCAGGATTGAGCACTGGAAAATTCTCGCCAATATATTCTGGTTCTTTGTTCTCTATATATTCACTGTGTTTGCTTTCAAGACTGCGCTGATATCTATTAACTCAACAATTGTGAACTGGCTCATAGTGATAATGAGCGGGGTGGTAGGAGCCGGATTAACTTACCATATCGTGAGGAAGAAATAGATAATTATGAAAAATGGCTAAACCTTTTCTACCCTTAGTTATCTATTGTGACAAAGAGTTGTCTAATAAAATTATTAAAATTCAAAAAGAATTAGCAAGAGTTACTGGCTCTAGAAAGAGTATTGATTCTTGGCAGCCCCACATAACTATTGGTAACGGAGTACAAGTTGACGATGAAAAACCGAAAACAATAAATTCATTAATTAGAGACATTCAAGAGGTAACAAAAAACTCCAAGCCCTTCAAAATCAAAGTTAAGGATTTTGAGTTTTTAATTCATGATAACTTAAGAAGTCTTGGCTTAACACACTATGTTGTTTACTTAAAGATTGAGAAAACCCCAGAGCTTGTCAAGCTAGCAGCCGATATCAAGAATAAAGTCACTGATAAAAGATTCAGCACTTACAAGCAACCATGGCCTTACAAACCACATTTAACAGTCGCTTTTGGAGACTTAACTAAGGAAGGATTTGAAAAAGCAAAAAAAGCATTGAGACGTAAAAAATTCAGAGAAGAAATGATAATAGATCATGTAGCTTTAGCAAGAGAAGACTCTAAGGGAAGGTTCAAAGATTTTAAAAGGATATCATTTCCCTACAACTAATCCTCCAAGAAAATCATGAGTGAAGACAGATTCTCCATTGAAAGATATTTCTTCATAGCCTTTAAATTTTGATATATCACCGCTCCAATCACAAACATAACGCCAATCACCAGCAATGAATAATTTAGGACCTCTTGGCTGAAATTCTGATTTTTTTTCACCAGCAGACAATGCCTTCTTCAAAAAATCGAAAGTTTCATGAGCAAAATTAGCATCACCCTGAAATTTTTTGGCCATTCCCCCGCCATAAATCTGATTCCAGACAGGCTTCCCATCAAGCCAAACAACTTCCCTGCCCCAAGACTGAAAAAAACCGCAATAACTATCCTTGTAAAACCATTTTCCACTTTCATCCTTAAATTCTAATTCCTTAAATCCTGTTTCTTCAGGATCAACTTCTTCTCCGCCAGCAGCATAAGTAGAAAGAGCAGCCCTTCCAAGAAAATCGTTGAGTTCACTAAGATTAACAGAGACCATAATAATGAAAAGGATAGAACATTGTATTTAGAGTTATCTATGGCTTAAGTATCTCCGATGAATTATATTATAAAAGCAATATAGTTATCGGAATAATTCTATCATTATAGTGAAAGACACAAGTCTTTCCCTAAATAGCCAATGACAAAATGGGGAAATACTAAAGTCCTTGGCTATAGTTAGATATAATTTTTATAGCAGGTTCATCTAGGTAATTGCTGACAAATGCTGGCAAAAGTTTACTCATGTTCACTAAGCGGATTAAAATTAATAATTGATTTTCATAAATCTATTGCTAAATTAGAATTATGGATAACTGCACAGGTTAGGTTACAAGAAGGATGCAGTTAGACAGATAGAGAACTGCAAAAAGCATGTCATATAAGTAACGCAGTTGTCTATATATCAGAAATACTGGAACCAATAATGTCAATCAAGCTAATAACTAACGTGAAACAGAAGGAACGGACATAACTTTCTTAAAAAATTCTCAAGCTTTCCTGGAAATTGGTGCTCGGCATTCTCTACAACTGGCCCTAATATGACCATAGGAAGCCTCTAAGATTGGGGAAGCAATAACTATTTTATTGCAATTGAAGCAGTCATAACCGACTTTGTCAGAGTTAAAAACAGTCACTTCCTCTTCGCTAAAGCCCTTAATTGGCCTTAAATATAAACCAAAATCATCTTCATAGGTTGGTTCGTTGAAGACTACCGGCTGGTAAACATCAGTTTCTGGAAACAGCCCCTGAAGTTTGTCCAGGTTTCTTACGCTTGTAATATTCGGATCTGGAGAGGGAAGCCAGCGGCTGCTCAATGCAATCATGGTAAGATCTATTATTTCCGCTGGAACGCTCATATCAACCCCCAGCCCTGAAGCATACTTTCCACGAGTTCTCTTTTGAAAATCAGCAATCCAAGAACCCCCAGAACAATAAGAAAGATGATTATTAATAATATAACGAGCCACAACCCTCTCCTTCTCGGCCTTCCCGCCTCGTCGGTCGTTCTTTTATAGTTTTCAATCTGCGGAGGAATTCTTGGAAGGGGCCTGAAAGAAGGTGATTGAGAAAGTGATTGCTGCCCAAGCGATTGCGGTTGGGGCGCAATGGCAACCGGATAAGCTGTTTGCTGCATTGCCCGAGGCTGCGGGGCTGCCGAAGGAGCTGCCGAAGGAGTTGCCGAAGGAGAAGTTATAAGATTATTTGCAAAGCTGCTGCTTGAAACTCCGCCTGCTCCCGATACAAGAATAGAAGCAGAATCTTCGACGTCCTGCAGATTGTAACCGGAATTTACAAAGCTCTTCTTGGCAAATTCCAGAGAATATCCCCTTGTTAAAGCTGAACGCAAGCCGGCAATAATCTCTGGTTTTTCCATGGAAAAAGCATGAAGAAGAGATTATTAAATGTTTGGTGATTAGCTAAATTCCGCACTAATTTTTGATATAACTATCATCAATAGCCTTTATGCTCATTATAAATAACCACCTTAATATCAATTAATATGCCAGACACTTACATGCAGCTTACGTTGGTGTTTTACAGGTTATCAGTTAATTATTCTTGGTTCTGAGGTAACTTATTGGTGCAATTATTGTCTAATCACCAATGTTTTTATGAAGAATCATGTTGTCTTATCCAGAAATAACCTCTTCTCGTCAAACAAAATCAAATTCATAAACTATTTAAAGCAACAAAATTGATAAAGATAATATGTTCGGCAAAAAATGCATGAGGTGCGGAGAGAAAACTTCTAAAGAAAGCAATTTCTGCCAAAATTGCGGGCTTGATTTAAGCAGAAATTACAATCCAAGGGATTATGGGATGCTCGGAAAGGATGATTTTGGCTCTTTAAAACAGTTCCCTCCAGGATTCGGCTCGCTGCTTGGAAACATTTCAAATGAGATAATGAAAAATATGAACAGCATCATGCGCGAAGCGAATAATGGAAATAGCAAAAGAATAAAATCTGCAGACAATATCAAGAAAGAACCTGCATTTCAGAACATAAAGCAGTCCGGAATAAGCATCAGCATTACCGCCTCCAGCAATGGAGAACCAAGAATAAATGTAAGGAGATTTGGGGATGCTGCAAGGGGGGGATTTGAAGGAGATGGGAGAAATGTCATTGAGGAGATAGGAGAAATTGAGGAGATTAAAGAAGTCATTCCAAACAACAGGATATCTGCAGAGAAAGCAAGGAAGTTCTCAAAGCTTCCAAGAGAAGAAGCGAAGTCAAGCGTCAGGAGGCTTGGAGAAAAAATAATTTATGAGATAGAAGTTCCTGGAGTGAAGAGCCTTGGTGACGTTGTGATAAACAGGCTTGAGAACGGGATTGAAATAAAAGCTTTCACTGACGGAAAATCCTATTTCAAGAACCTGCCATTCAATTATCCCATAACTAATTACAGGCTTGTCAGGGGCGGAAAGCTTGTTCTTGAATTAATAGAAGCTGATTAAAAACTATTTGGTGATTGGGTATAATTCAGACCAAGTAGACACCTTATAATGAGTTTAAATCGTCTAATGAGGCTTAATGGTGTAATTTAAGTTGCAGGTAATTGTTATACATTAATTATTTTCTAATGGGCTATTTTATAGCTATTATAGGTTCATTAATATTGCTCCATTAAAAGTTTAGTGCGAATTTACACTAATCACTAAAATATTAAATGAAATTCGCCAGTCTTCATTCTGTCGTAAACTTTCTGGCCTAGTTCATGAGCAAGATCAACTAATAATCTTCTCAGGCCTTGAGGCTCGCAGGAGAGATTAGAATGTTTAACATCGATAAGAACAGCCCTTCTCCCTGCAGGCTCTTTAGGAGCAGAAACATTTATAGTACTCATTAGAATATTAAAAGGATTAAAGAATTTATACTCCTTTATTATTCTTCATTAGTAATTAAACATAGGCTTCATAGAAAGGATTTTAAATCAGCTTCTATAAACTTTAATGTGAATGAGCCTGTAGCTCAGCCCGGCAGAGCACTGCTCTGATACTTTAAGCAATCAGAAAGGCAGGGGTCCGAGGTTCAAATCCTCGCAGGCTCATTTTCTTTTTATAGCAACTGACTTAAATAATTCCTCAAATTGTCAGTTGTTATATTCGAGAGAACAAAAAGCAACGAGGAAATATTTTGGTCTCTCGTTTTATACCTTATCTCGCCAGTCTGACTCAATTCTTAATTGAGGATATAAATCATTATAAACTGATTTTCAGTCATTAAATTATGCCAAAGACAGGACGGCTTGACAAGAATGCTGAAACTAAACTCGCTTTAATACTTGGAATTTTAAGACAAAACCCCATGTATTACGTTGATGAGCATCCAATGGTGGCTGGAGATTTGAGCAGGATAGTTGGGAAAGTAGTGGAGGTAAAATTAAGATGGAGGAGTGAGGAGATAATAAGAATCAGGACTCATTATGAGGGGGATAAAAAAAGGATAGCTGTTATCAGTGATTCCTATAATAGAAGGCTTGAGTCCTATGATCATGGAATAGAATCGCTGGATGAATTCCTAAAAGAAGAGTGTTATGAGAGAGTCGTTCATGCTTCAGGGAAAGATAAAAAAAAGAAAGGACAAAAAGGCAAGGTATTTTAATGTTGTTTTTCTCTATAATTAATCAAAAACTAAAGTTTTTGATAAGTAAAAATTTAACAATTTTAATATAATGAAAAAAGATAGTGTTGACGGAGTAATTAAATTTCATCAGGAATTGATACCCGCCGGACCGCTTGAGATTAGGGCCATTGCAGAGCTCGAAGTATGGAGAATGCTATTATACCAGGAAGAGCTGATAGGAGTATATCCAACCGGAATTGGATACGGCAATGTAAGCAGAAGATGCAGGGAGGGAGGTTTTATTGTCACTGGCTCTCAAACAGGAGGAAGAGCGCTGATGGATGGCCGCCATTATTCCAGAGTAATCATGTATGACCCCGCCGATGACAGGCTCATTGCTAAAGGCCCAATAGAGGCCTCTTCTGAATCACCCACTCATTGGGCGTTGTACCGGGCAAGCCCGGACATAAATTTTGTATTCCATTCTCATTCTCAGGTAATGTGGGATTACTGCAGAAGATTTGACATACCTATGACCAGAGAGGATGTAAAATGTGGGACTCCCGAAATGGCCGAAGAAGTGCAGAGATTGTACGGGGATACAAGAGTAAGAGATACAGGGATATTTGGGATGGGCGGGCATAGAGACGGAATGATGACATTTGGTAGAACTTCTTTTGAAACTGGAAGAAGAATGATGAAGTATTTCTTCCAGGCAAGACTTGCAAGAAGAATTGACAGCCTTAGAAAAGCTTCTTAAAAACGGCGGGATATTCAAAAATCCAGGCAATCTCAAAGTTTCAAAGTCTTGTAATGCTGACTTTGAGACCCCAACATGCAAAGGCATGTTAAGGTTTTTAAACCATTTATTTCTTAACTAAACATGGCAAACGCTTATTATTATATCAAGGAATCTTTAAGAAATTCTCTGAGAGAAAGAATGATTGACTGGCGCGCGGGCAACAGCGTCGTGAAAGTTGAAAAACCAACAGATATTGGAAGAGCAAGAACACTCGGATACAAGGACAAGAAGGGCTTTATAATTGCAAGAGTAAGAGTTATGAGAGGGGGAAGGCAGAAGCCAAGGCCGAGAAGGGGCAGGCGTTCAAAGAGAATGACAGTTCGCCTCACTCTCAAAATGAATTACCAGTGGGTTGCCGAGCAGAGGGCACAGAAAAAATTCACGAACCTTGAAGTTCTGAATTCATATAATTTAGGAAAGGACGGAAAGCATTATTTTTATGAGGTTATAATGATTGACCCATCAAAGCCGGAGATAATAAGCGATCCAACAATAAGCTGGATAATTAGAGGAACTAATAAGAACAGAGTTTACAGAGGATTAACAAGCGCAGGAAAAAAGGCGCGCGGATTGAGGCACAGAAGCCCTGAACTCAAGGTCAGGCCTTCCCTGAGGGCGTGGGAGAGAAGAGGAAGGTAAATCTTAATAAATTTAGCTATGAAGTGAGACTGGCTTTGCGAAGCAACGGGGAGCGGACTCTCGCAAGTATTATGAGTCTTAAACTATTTTTTCTAAGCACATTCTGGCCTTGGCAACCCCTCTTGCAAGATAGCCGCAGATAGTATTATAATTATAAGAGGCACTTTCACTCAGGGAAACATTGTTCTTATAATGAGCTAAAATATCACGATAATCTTGGACATGCTGGCGGAGAACATCCCTGAATCTACATTCTTCCTCACTATCAATATTCCAGATAATATAAACAGCTGGAGCAAAAATATTAACAGCAACCTTCTCAAAAAGGCTAATCTTAGTTATCATTCTAAGTATTAAAAGCTCTTTATATTAATAAATACTATGAAACACTCTGAACTATGCGAAAGCTTTAAATAATCATATAACAATTAAGTTACATATGGAACAAAAAAGTTACAAACAGGACTACAAGCTTGAGATAGTTGCAGATATAGCTAATGAAGAAAATCACATAAGGGGAATTGCCAAGAAGCTATTTACTAATCCAATGACTATCATGAGAAAGGTTAAAGAATTGGAGAAAGAGAACGTTATAGATTATAAAATTAAAGGTAAAAATAAAGTATATTCTTTAAAGAAAACTGCTGAAGCCAGATCTTACATAATTAAATCTGAAAATTATAAGCTGGTCAAGCTTCTCAGTAGATACCCTTCTCTAAGAATAATCGTGGACAAAATACAAGAAGACTCCAGAATAAAACTGGCCGTTCTTTTTGGAAGTTACGCAAAGGGACTCGCCGGAAAAGACAGCGACATTGACATTTATATTGAAACCCAAAACAGGGATTTAAGGGACAACATCCGGCTTTTGGACAGCAAATTGAGCGTTAAAATAGGAAAGTATGATAAATCCAGCCTCCTAATAAAAGAAATAGAAAAAAATCATATAATAATAAAAGGCTTTGAGAGATATTATGAGAGGAATAAATTTTTTAAATAAACTGAGAAAGAATAAAAAGCTCCAGCTTGTGGAGCCTAATGAGAATATCAGGGAAGCAGATATAAATAAATCTATGGATAGCCTGACTGCTTCAAGAGTACTGCTTAAAAGCGGCCTTCTTGCAGAAGCTGTGGCTTCAACTTATTACAGCATGTATCATATGCTTACTTCCCTTCTTTTTAAGACGGGAATAAAATGCGAGAACCATATGGGCTCAGTAATTTTAATGAAAGAAATCTTTGACTTAGATAACTCCGATATAATCCTAGCCAAATCTGAAAGAATTGATAAGCAATATTATGTTGGTTTTAAGATAATCAAGGAAGACACAGAGAAAGCTATAAAAAATGCTGAGGAATTTAATGGGCGCCTACTAGACTTTATATCCCGGCTTGGGCAAGAACAACTAACTGGCTACCGTACTAAATTCGCAAAATTAATTAAATAAGCTTGTTTAAGTTATATTATGAAATACTCTGAACTCTGCGGGATTTACTCAAGGCTTGAAAGCACGACGAAGAAGCTTGAGAAGACCGAAATAATAGCAAAATTCCTCAAAGGAATAAAGAGAGAAAGAAACAGAAGAGACATAATTTATCTTCTTCAGGGAAATGTCTTTCCGGAGAGCGAAGCAGGCGTGCTTGGGGTGAGTGAACAGCTGACTGTTAAAGCATTAGCTCTTGCCGGAGGGCTGAGCAAGGAGGAAGTAGTGAAGAAGTGGAAAGCGGGAGGAGACCTTGGAGAAGTAGCAGAAGATATTATAGCGCACAGGAAGAAAATAGCGGGCGGAAGAGAATTAACAGTAGAAAATATAATAACCAATTTCAGAAAACTGCCCGGATTTGAAGGGAAGGGAACTGTAGAGAAAAAACTCTCATTAATAACGGGGCTTTTATCAGAAGCGACGCCGGAAGAAGCAAAATACATAGTGAGAACGCTGCTGTCAGACATGAGAGTCGGGGTGAAGGGAGGGATATTGAGAGATGCAATATTTGATTCCTGTTTTACAAATGATGAAAAAACAAAAGAAGATAAAGCACTGCTTCAAAGAGCTTATGACTTAACAATTGATTTTGGGCTGGTTTTTGACTATGCCTGCGAGGGCGTGAGTAAATTGAAGGAAGTGAGCCTGATGCCTGGAAAGCCCATAAAAGTAATGCTCTTCCCTAAAGCAGACAGCATTGAAGATGCATTCAGAATTGTAGGAAAACCGGCAGCATTTGAATATAAATATGACGGCTTTAGAGTCATAATAAGCAAGAATAAGGAAAACATTACAATTTACACAAGGCGCCTTGAAGAGGTGAGCAGGCAATTCCCAGACTTAGTAAAGTACGCAAAGAAATACATCAAGGCAGAAACAGCGATAGTTGACGGAGAAGCAATAGGCTATGATCCTGAAACAAAGAAATACATGCCATTCCAGGATATAAGCCAGAGAATTAAGAGAATATACAACATTGAAAAGATTGAGAAAGAGCTTCCGGTTGAACTGGTTTTGTTTGACTTGATTTACATCGACGGAGAAAGCCTCCTTGAAAAGCCCTTTATAGAAAGAAGAAAGAGGCTTGAAAGAACTGTCAAAACAGAAAAATACAGAGTTTCACTCGCAAAGCAGATAATAACAAGCGATGAAAAAGAAGTTGAGAAATTCTACGGCGAGGCATTGGAGACCGGAGAAGAAGGAGTTATGGCAAAGAACTTGGATTCTCCTTACAAGCCCGGAGCGAGGATAGGATATGCTGTTAAGCTAAAGCCGGAAGCAGATGAATTTGACTTGGTGATAACGAAGGCTGAATATGGAACAGGAAAACGCGGAGGATGGCTGACGTCATATAGCGTGTCATGCTTGGCAGGTAAAGGCAGAGAAGGAGAGCTTCTTGAAGTAGGGAAGGTATCAACAGGCCTGAAAGAAAAAAGCGAGCTTGGCCTGAGCTTTGAGGAAATGACAAAACTCCTAAAACCTCTCATTGAAAAAGAAGAAGGAAGAGAAGTAATAGTAAAGCCAAAAATAGTCGCAATGGTACAATACCAGAACATACAAAAATCGCCAACTTATAGTTCAGGATACGCCCTGCGTTTTCCAAGAATAAAAGTCATAAGGCCAGATAAGAAAGTAGAAGATGCTAATACATTAAAGGATATTGAAAGAGAATATGAAAAACACAGGAGATAGTGTTTATCAATTGATAAAAATTCAAAGACAGGAATTTTTACACTACGAGAAACATAAGAGATAATGTTTATTGATTATAAAATGAATAAAAATATAGGTGATTGAGGCTTTTAAAATTATCGAATGTCAATTTTTTGGCTGCAAACATTTATCAATCTTGTTTGCCAATTCTTCTTCTATGTTAACTGTTGATCAAATCTCTGCTATTCGCAGGCGTCTTGAAGAAAGCCAGAATCCTCTCTTTCTGTTTGACAACGATACCGACGGGCTTTGCGCTTTTCTTCTTTTGCGCCGGTTTATTGACAGGGGAAAAGGATTTCCAGTGAAGTCATTTCCCGAACTCAAGGCTTCTTATGCCCGCAAGATTGATGAGCTAAACCCTGATTGTCTTTTCATTCTTGATAAGGCCATGGTTTCTCCGGATTTTTTAGATATTGTCAGAAAAAAGAATATTCCTATTGTTTGGATTGATCATCATGATGTTCCAGTTCCTTCAAATTTGGAGGGTGTTGAATATTTTAATCCTTTAAGAACTTTAAATTCTAAGCACCAATCTTCAGAGCCCACTACTTACTGGGCCTGGCTCGTTACTAAGAGAAAAGAAGACATGTGGATTGCAATGGTTGGATGTTTGGCTGATGCCTATTTGCCTGAATTCTCGGAAGAATTATATTTTCAATATCCTGATTTCTGGAAGCAAGTCAAGGATGCTTCTGACGGGCGTTACAAAACCCAGGTTGGTAAAATAGGAATGATTTTCTCTTTTGGACTCAAGGACAGGACTACCAATGTTATTTCTTCAATAAAATTTCTTTGCTCTGTTAAGTCCCCGTCAGATATTTTTCAGGAATCAGCTAAGAACACTCTTCTTGAAAGATTTTCATTTATTAATAGGAAGTACCAGGAATTAATTTCTAAAGCCATGAATTCTCCCATAGAAAACAACCTTCTTTATTTCCAGTATGGGGGGGATATGAGCATGTCCGCAGATATTTCTGACGAATTATTTCATAAATTTTCTGATAAGACAATTATTGTTTGTTATATTACCGGCTCAAAGGCAAATATATCAATCCGCTCAAAGCGGGATATCTTAAAGCCAGCCACAGAAGCCATAAAAGAAATCGCCGGTGCTACTGGTGGAGGCCACAAGAATGCCGTCGGCAGCAGTATGCCAGCAGAGGATGTTTTGAGGTTTAAGGAAAAGTTTAAGAAATTATTAATGAGTTAGCAGAGATTATAATTCTATAAAATAGTAAAGTATTTAAATACTTAAGCTTTAAATTCTATAATATGGTAAATATAGATACCTTATTCAAGAAGAAGAGAATAAGCAGGATTAACGAACTGGAGCTGGAGAGATATACTAATTTCTTTGAAAATTCCTGGAGGGAGAACATAAGGCATAGTAGGAAAGATATTGAAGAATTTCCAAGATGGAGTATAATCTCTGGTTATTACGCAATGCATGATATTACTAAGCTTCTTCTTGCAAGAAAATTCCGGATTAAGATTGATTTTAAAATTCACAAAACCACAATTGAGGTTTTAGAACAGGTAATAAAAAACCGCTGGTTTGCCGTTCAGCTAGAGAAGGGATATAAAGAATTCTTGAATCTGGCAAGCGATCTTGAAGAGGCAAAAAATGAAAGAACGAAAATGCAGTATTATACCGACACGGCTTTTATGAGGGAAGAATATAAGAAGAAAGCAAGAGAATTCTTTAGTGCAGTTGTAAACTATCTGGAAAAAATCCGGGAGTTGATAAAATGATTGGGTTTCTTGACCGAAATGTGCTAAAAATTATGACTGTTTTTTCAGCTTCTCCTGGGATACGACTAAGAAGAAAGGTCATGCAGGAAAAGACGGGCATTAATAATATTGTGCTGGATAAAACTCTGGCACTGCTGCTGAATCTGAAGATACTTTCTAAGGAAAATGGGTTTATCTCTCTGAACTTTAACAATAATGAAACCAGAATTTTGTTAAACTATGCTTCAGAAAGCTATAACAAGTTAAAGCAGCTTCCTTTTAAGGAATATTTCATGATGCTTGATATTGTTTCTGAATTGTCAAGGATTAGGGATATAGGTGATGTTTATCTCTTTGGAAGCTATTCAAAACTTATATTTACTGAAGAATCAGACATTGATATAGCGGTAATCTCTGATGAAGTTGACAGAAAATTAGTTAATAAGGCAGCTAAAAAACTTGACAAGTTCTTTAAAAAGAAAATTGAGTTACATTTTTTCACAAAGGAATTTCATAAAAATAAAAGAGACCCTTTGGTAAGGGAAATTCTTCAGAACGGGATAAAATTGATATAAAAATTCAAGAGGCTGTTTGCGGAGGGGTTGAAGTGAAAATTATATTGACAATTTAATCGTCTTTCTTTTTCCGAATAAATCGTAATGCATTTTGTAGTTCTTTTTTGTCATATCCGGTGATAATGACCATATTGTTCTTATTCCTGGGAAGTTTTGGCATGTATAAGAGCCATTTCTTGTCATAACTTTGCTTAGGTCATTAAAATTAAAGTTCTTTTTGGCAAGATTAATACTTTGAAGAGTCTCAAAATACCTTATAAATGTATTGTGATAAGGTACTCTTTCAAGAACCATGTCTTGTTTTGCTAACTCTTCATCAACATAGTGGTTTGATTGTATTAGTACTCCCTTCTTTGGCCTTAATATCCTGAATTTCTTAGATGTATGCTCTACAATTACGCTGTCTCCATATCTGTCTGCTATGAAATAATTCTTTGGCGAGCATGCTGGCACTTTCTTGAATATTTTTATTGCTTCTTCAACGGTCTCACACGTTTCTGCTATGAGTTTTGTGAAATGAATACATTGCAGCCCATAGTTCCAGTTGTTAGAGTATGCAAATGTCAGCCCAATAAATAATCCTTTATCGTTTATTGCATCATCAGGGTTGTAATACAAGTTATTATTTTTGCTTCCCGCTTCTCCTCCATAAGCTCCGTCTGTTACTGCCACAAAGGAATTTCCTTCCTTGAGATGATATTTGTAAATTTCAAAAACTCTTTCTGTTTCTGGCAACCAGTCGTAGTTTCTTCCAACGTATAATTTCTTCCCAATCTTATAACTGAATATTGTGCACGATTTTCCTTTATCAAATAACTTTTTTATCCATGAAAGTTCGTTTGTTATGAACCAGCCCATAACCCTTTCTTCATCTTCATCTAATCCTTCTGCCACTCCTCTTAATTCATCAAGCATTTCGGGGTAGTGTTTTTTGTATATTGCTAACTGTTTTTGGTAATCTTCATAATTAATCTTCATAGTTTTAAGATTCATACCTCTTTTCTTGTATATCTTTCCTTGCTGTTTTCCAATTTCGTAATGGTTTCCCTGAAATTTTTCAGTTTCTAATTTCTTCATGGTGTATTCTACGTGGTTATTCCATTATAAAAACTTAGTTGTACACTAATATCTCTTTCTTAGGAGTCTTGTGCCCTAAATCAATTGTCAGAGGAATAGGTATATTTACTTCTTTTTCTTCTTTCTTAAACATTATAACCAGCAATACATAGACGTGGTTGGTCTTGTAAGTGACAGACATTCTAATGCTTGCAATATTTTCCAATTCTTCCCCGCTAATTCCAAGATTCTCACTGGCATCCATTATTTCTATGCCGCAGACTAGGTTATCATGATTTACATCTAGAACAAAGTCTCCAATATCCAGCGAGGCTTTGACTTTGTCCCCTCTTGATATATAGAAGACGTCGTTCTCGGAATCGTAGTCTATAATCTTAATTTGTCTTGCCATTTTCTATAAGTATTCCATGCACTTATTACTTTTAAGCCTTTTGACTCTTCATATGCCTCAATAATTACAACTAAAGAATATTTGTTGCTCATTTTAAACCAGAGCTTGAACCTGCTTTTTTCTTTTCCAAGTTCAATCTTTTCAAGCTTGCTAGTTTGCAGAATGAAGCTCCTAACCATGCCTTCATTGATTGGCCTCTCACCAAGCCTTTTATAAAAATGTCTGTCAAAGGAAATATTATCATTATTTAGTCTTTCTAGAAATCCTTTCACTTCTCTTATTTCCATATTACACTTCTATTTCACCACTTGCATTATCGTCCATACTATCCCAGCTAAGAATATTAGCGTTATTGCTGTGCTTATTGCCCAATTGCTCACCGTCGAGAATTCCGGCTTTCTGTCGCCGTGAATTTTTGCTTTGTGAACCATTGTCAGAGTCATTATCACATAGAACCCTCCAAGCACTATACCTCCTATTCCCAGAACATCAACGAATTGCAGAA
Source organism: Candidatus Pacearchaeota archaeon (assembly GCA_018304165.1). Lineage (GTDB taxonomy): Archaea > Nanobdellota > Nanobdellia > Pacearchaeales > GW2011-AR1 > JAGVWS01. The sequence continues at coordinate 6,771 of JAGVWS010000031.1, read as the reverse complement.
ATCCATAATTCACTATTGCCAAAAATATCACATATGGCAGGCATATAGCGAAGAACCATGCTATTATTCCATGAAGCCCATGATCCATCTGGAATGAGTCTTTTAGAGTCAGGCTTGTTGAGAAGTAGGCAGTGAACATGCTCAACACTCCTAATATTATGAATAGCTTTCCCAATGCCAACGTCGCTATTTGCGGTATATTACTAAAGCTTCCAACAACTACTAGCGAGAATGCAGCGTAGACTATTATTGGTATTAAGCTTGAGATAATAATTGAGCGCTTCATTAAGCGTTCATTGCGGGCAAGTATCATTCTCACTCCTGGTATTCCATCAATTCCCAAGAAGGAGAATAATATTATTCCGAATGGCAGTCCTATGAATGCTGGGTTGAACTTTGGCAGCTTGTCAATATTTATTGAGGGGTAGTATTGATAAAAAAGAAGGAGGGTTATCAATACTACTAACAAACTTCCAAAGAGCTCGTATTTTCTGAAAGCCTTCATTCCCCTGATGCTTAAGTAAGACATTAATATGAAGAATAATGTCCCGAACTCCATTATATAACCCGTATTTCCGAAAAATAATGTTGATAAGCTTTGTCCTTCAGCTATCAAGTACGCGAGGAACATTGCGTAAGCTCCCACCATCAGCGCTATAAATGACATTCTCTTCCACTTCTTTCCAAAATATTTTTCTGCATATCCTGGATGCTGGTGTACTTTGCTTGTTCGAAGAATTATCTCGGCATAGTACAAATTAACTAACAGCATTATTAGTCCTATTCCTAAGATGTAGGCGAATCCAATCCAGAATCCTGATCTTGACAGAGCGTATGGCATTCCCAGGAATCCCGCCCCGATTATAGTCCCGCTCTGCGCAGCTATTGCCTGCATCGTTAATGCAAAATTGGATTTTTGTTGGGGCATATGTTAATTTGGCTTTCTGTTTAATTGGGATATAATAAAATCCTCTTTAGATAATTTTCTATATTCGGAGCAGCATTTTATAAGCTCGTTTGACAAAGAAAATTTTGAGTTTCTTTTTCTATCAAAGTATGAATATAAAATTACTTCTATATTATTCCTGCCGCCAATGTCTTTTATAATTGGGCAAAAATCAGTGTCTGAAGAAACTAAAATTATCTTTTTAATTTCTGGGAAATCCTCGTTTATATGGCCTAAATCGATGCTTAATAAAATATCCACTCCTTTTTGATGATACTCAATTTCACCTTTATCATTTATAATTCTCTGGCATCTTCCTTGCCTTATAGTAATTCTTTTATCACCCGATAGAGCATTAATAAAATTATCATAACCTCTTTTTCTTATTATTTGTTCGTATGTTGGCGGGCTTGATTGAAATGGCGGAGAAGTATAATAAAAGAGATGCTTGCAGAATAGATTGCTTTTTTTAGCTATATTCTCAGCAAACTTAAACTTGTCAAATTTTAATCTTTTTCCCCCGTCCAGAAATTTTGTCAGTTTATCCAAGAATCCTTCATCAAGAAAAACTAAGGTTTCTTCTTCCATTAGAAAAACCTCCAATAATTGTAAAAATAAGCATCCAGCGACCCTTGCGGATCACTGGGGAACATTCTGGCTACATCAATATTTCTAAGTTTAAAAAGCTTGCGATTTGCCATATTTTACCTCTTTTATTTTCGATTCCTATGGACCTACGAGGAATCGAACCTCGATCAAGCGGTCCGAAGCCGCTTATTCTATCCGTTGAACTATAGGTCCTGACCTATAGTTGATTATGCTCGAGTGTTTAAAAATTGTATGTGGAAGATAGTTAAGCAGAAATCGCTTTAGTAGATAGGGTGGATTTATCCCGGAGAACCTTGCTGGCGCTTAAAATCTCAATGCCTATCAATTTTCCATTTTTGTCAAAATCAACAATAATATTCTCATTTAATTCAATAGTTTTCTCAGCTCTGGCTTGCGGAGACTCATCTAGATAAATATATGCTGCATCAACATCTGAGTCATATTCAATCTTCATAGGAACATCACGCTTACTACCTTTTTATAATTTTGCTCTTCAATAAAAACAATTTTTATCTTTCTATCCTTTGCTTCACCAACGACTACCTTTCTTCCATCTATAGACTTCTTAATATATTCTGGATATTTAACAACATGTTCAATTTCCCATTCTTCAATGCCTCTTCTCATCATTCTCTTTTTGCAATGATCTGAGTAGATTACTTCAGACATAGTTTATTGATGCTAGGTATCTTTAAAAACTTCTCCACATTACCTTTATAAAATCCTGTTCTGTTGTTAAATCATGGCTAAAAGCGGGGATAAAAAAGAGTCTAAGAGTTCAAGTGAGGGCATTACTTTTAGCAAGTCAAAGGATTTTTCTGAGTGGTATCCTCAAGTTATTCAGAAAGCGGAGCTTGCCGATTATTCTCCAGTCAAGGGTTTCATGGTTATAAGGCCTAATGCTTATTACATCTGGCAGAAAATACAGGATTATTTTAATGAGCGCTTGAAAGTCTTGAATGTTAGAAATGCTTATTTCCCCTTGCTTATTCCTGAAAGTTTTTTCAAGCGTGAGAGCGAACATGCTCACGGCTTCCAGCCGGAAGTAGCATGGATTGCTAATAAGAATGGTGATGAAAACGGCGAAGGTGAAAGATTAGCTATCCGTCCAACAAGCGAGACAATAATGTATGATTCTTACTCTAAATGGCTCAGAAGTTATAGGGATTTGCCTCTCCGCATTAATCAATGGGCAAATATTATCAGGTGGGAGACTAAGACGACGCGTCTTTTCTTGCGAACTCGAGAATTCCTCTGGCAGGAAGGTCATTGTGTTTACGAAACTAAGGAAGAATGCGACAAGGAAACGCTAAATTATCTTCAGGAGTATGCTAGATTATGCAAAGAGCTTTTAGCTCTTCCAGTTCTGATGGGCATGAAGAGCGAAAAAGAAAAATTTGCTGGAGCTTTCTACACAACAACTATTGAAAGCATAATGCCTGATGGAAAATCATTGCAATGCGGCACTTCTCACAACCTTGGCCAAGGATTCGCAAAATCTTTTGGTATCAAGCCACTAGGCCGGAACGGGGGGTTAATTCTACCATGGCAGAATTCATGGGGCTTCTCAACGAGGCTTATAGGAGCATTAGTCATGACTCATAGCGATGATAAGGGCCTTGTTTTGCCTCCAAGAGTTGCTTATAATAAAGTTGTTATTGTTCCAATTTATAATGATGAGTCAAAATCAGAAGTTCTTAAAGCGGCAAAGAAAATTAATGGTGACTTGAAAGATTTTGATTCTTTTCTTGATGATCGTGAAAGTTATAGTCCTGGATGGAAGTATAACGAGTGGGAATTGAAAGGAATTCCTTTGAGGATTGAAATAGGGCCTAAGGATTTTAAGAATAAGAGTGTCGTAGCCGTTAAGAGGAATACCGGAGAAAAATTAACTATTAAAATTTCTGATTTGAAGAGGCAAGTACCTAAAATTCTTGAGGATATTCATAACGAATTATTTTCTTCTGCCGAAAAATCTATGAATGCAAGGCTAAAGAAGAATGATAATTCAAAAGAAGTAATAAAATTAGTAGGTGAGGGATTTACAGTATTAACGAATGTCTGCGGTGGTAAGGATTGCGAGGATGAAATCAGGGCTAAAGCTGAAGGATTGAAAGTTCTCATGTATCCTCTTGACCAGCCAAAATCAATGAGCGCCAAGAAATGCACTTTCTGCAATCAGCAGGCGCGTCATTCAGCATATGTGGGAAGAAGTTATTGAGTAATACTGATTTATACAAATTCTTTAATACTACCTTTTATGAATTAATCAATGACTATCTCGGTGCCAGTATCTCCTAGGCAGGATTTTCTTGATGATTTTCTTGTCCAGCATCCGTGTAAATTTGTTAGGAGAATTGTTTATAAACCTAAAACAATCAGCTCTACAGTTTCTACAAGCGCAAGATATAAGCAGTTTGGTTCGCTTCCATTTGTTGATGTTCACGTTACTGTTAGAGCCCTTAATGATTATACTCCAGAAGGATTAGTCATTGTTATTGCTGATCATGAATATGTTCATGCTCAAGATGCTGTTGATGGTGTGAAATTGATTGATGGTTCTACTCTCAATCCGTCAATGATGACTTCGTATGATGCCACCTACAAGCTTCAGAGTTTTCATAGAATTTTGGGACTAATAGAAGTAATAGAAAGTAATGCCTATGCTTCAGAATTAGAAAGCTTTGTTAGTAAAGGAAGACCTCAGTTGTTAAAGGATAAAAGAAGGAATAGTGAGGACATGGAATGGACATTATGGCGTATTAAATTAATGGTTAAATTACAAGAAGGTTTAGAAAGAGGGTCTAAATTAGACAGATTAGTATCTGAGACAATTTTGAGGAATGTTGCTCGCGTAGATAGACTGGGTCTTCGCTAGTTATTTCTTCCCGCAAACGTCTTCGCAACTATCAACGGAAATAATATCGTTGCGTCTCCGAAGACTTTGATTGATTTCGCGTTAGGGAGGATTTTTCCCCAGCTTACAGCTTCGTCTGGAAGCGCGCCCGCGTCGCTTCCGTCAAACTCTTGGGAATTATTAATGTAAACAGCGTAGTCCGCACCATTTCTAAGCATATTAGCGTTTAATATTGCATGTTTTATAACTCCGCTTCCTAAAATTATTAGTCCCGATTTTTTTAGTCCCATCGTGGTATCGTTGATTGTCTTTATGTCTTCAGTTATGTCAATTTTGAATTCGGGATGCTTGAATTTGAAGAAATAAATATTGTCTCCTATTGCTCCGTCGCCTATTGCCGGGCAGTGGACAGGGATTTTGTTCTTATTAGCCCAGTAGTAGATGCTTTCTTCATTATTGATTTTCTCTCCGAGTTTCCAAATAATTTCTGAAGATGATATTATCCTTCCAGTCCTTTTTTGTTCTTGATATAATTCTTCAAGTATTGGCTGTAAGAATTCTTCAAATTCTATATAACGATTGTTCGGAGCGAAGATATTTCCTATCCTGTTAATTCCCTTCTTTCTTAATTCGTTTCCGCTCGCCTTAAAGTCTCCTATTTTGAAGTCTCCCAAGCATTTAATTATGTCTTCTTCAATTCCTCCGGCTGTTGTGACGAGGAAATTCACCATCTTGTGCTTGACTAAAAACCTAAAAACATCGCGAAGGCCGCTGCTCACCATGTTTGAAGTATAACCTAAATAGATAAATGCCCTTTCCTTAATCATTTCATTGATTATTTCTATAGCCTTGCTTAAATGTGTTGCCTGAAAACCGGTAGTTGCATAGCTGTCAATAATTTCATTATAATTAATTCCTTTGTCAAAGTCGTAGCCTCTTACTGATTCTCCGCTCGCTTCTTCGCTCTTGCGAAGAAGGTTGGATTTGGCGGTTCTTTCGTTATCAGATTCTTTGCTTTTATTATCCGTCTTGTCTGTCTTGTTCATTAATATTTGGAGAAATGAAGGGTTTTAAATATTACTAGCGGACGAGAAAGATTATTTTAGGAATTTTTTGTCAATCATGTTAACTTTTTATACTTCTGTTTCTATGATTGTTCTATGATTCCAAGAGTTAAGTTTAGTGTTATTCCTCTTGATAGTATGCTTAAAGGTCTCCAGGACTTCTTATCCGTCAATCATCCTTGGAGCAAAGCTCTTCTTCATGAATATCCTGAATTGGAAAGGGCTCTTGAAAGAGCTACTAATCCTAAAAAAAGAAAGGCAGTGATTGATGAATACTTTCGGAGGGAGTACTCCCTTTCCCGCGATAACCTGGAAGCTACTTCTCAAAGGTTTCAAAAATCTTGGGATAGTGTTAATGCCTCTTTCTTGAAAGCTCTTTCTGATGTTGTTGAGATGCCTTGGTCTGGTGCTCCGTATATTGCCGCCAGAGTCTCAATGAATATGATCTGTCCGAGATTTCTGGATAAAAGAGTGTTTGATGTTTATTATAAGAGTACTTCTGAGAAAATGAGGAGAATAAGTGCCCATGAAGTTCTTCACTTCTTATACTTTGACAAGTTGGCTGCTGTTTTCCCCGATATTCCAAAATCTCACTATGAAGGACCTTATCTTTCTTGGAAATTAAGTGAGATGGTTCCGCTGGCTGTTCTTTCAGACCCTAGAATTCAGAAAGTTCTTCCCCATAAGCCCCACATTTATACTCAATGGCAGAAAACTGATGTCGATGGCCGTCCTCTTCTTGATCAGCTTCAGGAGATTTACGATTCCAGGAAGGACTTTGCAGATTTTCTTAGGAAGGCTTATGATTTTGTTCAAAAACATCAAAAAGAAATTGGTGAGCTTAAATAACGCTGCATTGTTACCTTAATTGGTCTTTTTTAGACATTAGAAAAGATTAAACTTAACCGAGTGTGGGACAGATATCATTTGTAGATTAGTGTTAAGTTGTGCCATATCATTCTGACAAATAGTGCCGTGTTCATTCTGTCCTCTCTTTTTTGACTGATTTTCCAGCCAAACATTTTCTTGTCTGAAGCCCATCCAGATTCAGAATTATTTCTCTTGAAGTATTCTTCAAGATATTCTGTTGTGTTAAGTAAAAAGTCTCCCATTGTTCTTGCCCATTTATCTCCGTGTTTAAGAGTTACGTTTTTCTTTGGGATAACATAAACTTTTGATTCACCAAACATATCAGCATAAACTGGGCAGCTGTAGTATCTATCAAGCCTTATTGTTCTTATTTTAACGTCTATACTTTGAAGCATTTGCATAGCCTTGTCAAATGCCTCTTTCTC
>JAGVWS010000030.1 GCA_018304165.1 Candidatus Pacearchaeota archaeon | reverse complement strand
TTTCATGCTTAAGACTGTTAAGAAAATCAACTGATAAGCTACTCAAAACTTCTACTTCTTGACCCGAATCAAGTTCAACACGCCAGTCAAAAGAATTAGTAGTCTTGTTGTAAGTAATTTTATTCTTACCTGCTAAGAAGGCTTTCTTTGGAGAATTAATATTATCCCTAATTAAATTCCTGATATATTCTGAAGGGGGAATAGGAGGATTATTTCTATTGCAAATTAATTTTAGTAAGACTGCGTCCGCTTTTGGTAGTTTTGTAGAAACTGAAACGTATTCGTCTGGATAATTTAATGCAACCTCTCTAAGTGTAGCCATATAATAGGCTAATTTGATATATCTTTATAAATCCTTCTATTTTAGGTCTACCAAGGTAAACCTAATTCAATGTTTATATAGTTGTGTGTGTTATTTAAAATAACGAGTAAGTCCTATTGAACGAATGACGGCTCAGGATTGAGCTCAGGACTAGTAAATAGGGTTCGTTAGCCATTTGTTGCCTCACTTTTAAATAAATTATCTCTTTCAATTACTATCCTGCTCTTTATTATGTTTGTGTAGAGTTCTGCGTCGTCTTTAAGTTTGGCAGTATTATACTTATATCCAAATGCTCCGCATATAAAATCAAGTGCTTGTAAAGCTGGGTTTTCCTTGGAATTCTCATGTATAATCTTTACATTAGGCAGTCTATTGAATATTGACAGAAATTCTGTTTTAATATAACTCTCAAAATTCTCTCTTTGTGACAGAGACATTGCTCTATCCAAACAAATCATGAGATGCATATTATTTCTCAGTTTTGCAAGTGGCTTTTCCAATAGAATCTTTATCAGATAATTGTAAAGAATTGGCAGATTTTCCTGCAGCTCTTTCTTAGTACGACTCTTCTTTATAATAATTGAATAAATCTCTAATTTTAGCTTTGCTATTCTTGATAAAAAAGCATCTCTTATCTCATGGCGCGAATTTGTGAATTTTAATTCAGGCATTTCTTTGTACTTCTTTGAGAGCTTTCTTAGCCTTACTTTCTTGACCAGCCTCTGAAAGTTTAGGTTTTCCCTTTCATCATCAATCTTTACACAAGTTATGATAAAGTACTCGCTTCCTTTACTACTAAACCCCAAATCTCCACTCTCATCAATATACAAGTAACTCATTTTATCCTTATCTTCTCTGCTTCTTTGATTATTTCCTTAAGCTGCTCAGAACTAAATTTGTCAAGTGGATTCTCATCAGTTAAGGGGTGAGAGGTAAGGTCTTTAGGAGTGAGGTGTTTATTAAAGGCGAAGAACTTCTCAAGAAGCCTTAGGAAATTAATTTGTCCGGCATTATATTGCTTATTATTCTCAACAATGAGCCTTTCAAACTCATTCTTAATCATTTCTTGAGGGTCTGGAAGGTCTTTAAGATTGAGAATGCCTCTAAGGAATAACACAAAATCTTCTCTTTTTTGGATATTTTCAATAGTCCAGGCAGAATTAAGCTTTGTTAGTTCCTCTTCTATTTCGTAAAGCTCCTTCCATGTAACTCCTTGTTTGACCATTTTTTGCATCAATTCAGAATTTTTAATATACTCTAAGTCTGGATCTTCTCTTATTGGCATTTTAAACTCTTCAATGCTCCTCAACATATCGGGGGCGTTAATGTGGATTATCCTCTTTCTTTCCGGTTCGTAATACTTCATCAAAGGAGCTATTTCTCTGATAAGGAAGTCAATATCAGCAAAGGTTAATTCATTCCAGAATTTTTCTTGCATGACCTTCATGATTTTTTCATGCTTTGCTCTTACAACTTGAAGGTTTGAACTCCAAACATTCTCAATCCTCTCCATTAAGAAGTCTTGTTCTTGGAGTTTTGCTTCTGAGTCATCAGCTTTGACATAACTAAACAGGTCTACGCAGCGCGATATAAAGACTTGAACTCTTGCATCCCCAAAATCTGTGAACTTAATAAGCGGAGCTATTTCTTTCTTTAGAGCCTCAATATGTTCTTTTAAATCAATTTTTTTTGAAACAACTTTTTTAATTATCTCTAACTTAGGCTTGACAATGAAGGATTTTCTATCAATTTGATTGATATCATCAATAATCTTCTTCTCAATTATTGATTTTTCGTTATTGGTTAGACTCTTATTTAGTAAATCAACTTCTTTATTGAAAATCTTTACTTTCATATCCTCCGTTATTCTAGATTTATCTGTTACTTCAAGCTGATGTTGCTTGACATTTGTGAAATCACCAAATTTAAAGTCAAGGAGTCTAAAATCTTTTTTATTATGAATTCCATCAATAGTAGGAAGCCATGATTTATTCTTGCATGCTGAAAAGCTTCTAGTTCCTCTTCCAAGCATCTGCCAAAATCTAATGTTTGAAAATACTGGAGTAACAAATACTAAATTCATTATTTCAGGCAAGTCAATTCCAGTATCTAATACTCCTACTGATAAGGCAATCCTGGGACTGGAGTCTTTCAGAAATCTCTTGACTTCATCCATATACCTGTCCTTATTAGAAACTATGACTACCGTGTCATCGCATAGATTAGGATATAGGCTATCAAATCTTTCTTTTAATCTATTGGCATGATTGACACTTGCGCAGAAGAATATTGTCTTACAAGGTTTATCATCATCAGTTTTATAACAACTATTCATGAACTCCATTACAATTAACTCATTGGTCTTATCATCAGTAAAATATTTTTCAAATCTACTTCCCGGAGATTTGAAATGGTCTGGGTCTTCATCTTGTTTTATTAATTCTGTTTTAAGTTCGTTATCAAGTTCAATGCCCCTTATGCCTAATTCTGTAACCTTTGTAGCAATTATTTGTGCCTCATAGGGCGCAAGAACACTGTCTCTAACAGCTTCATCATAATCATACTTCACTGTAGGCTCGCCTCTTGGGCAGTCAAATAGGTCATAGGTATCTCTTGCTTCGCTCTTTGAAGGAGTAGCTGTTAATCCTATCTGAATTGCATCAAAGTACTTGAATAATAATCTCTCTTGATCATAATAAGATCTGTGTGCTTCATCAAATATGATTAAATCAAAGAATCCTGGTGTAAAGTTTTGAAGTTTAAAACCCCCTTCAGCTCTCTTGCTCTTCAATGTTTGCACTGTTGAAACATACATTCTTTTATCCATTTCAAAATCATGTTCTTCATTTAGAAGAGTTTTCGGCTCACCTTTCAGAAAACTTCCAAATCCTTCATTGAAGGTTTGCCTTCCCAAGGAGATTCTATCAACAACAAATAATACATTTTGCACATATCTTGCTCTTATCAAGGCCTCAATTATGGCCATTGCGACTCTTGTCTTTCCAGTACCTGTAGCCATATTGATTAACGCTTTTCTATTTCCCTTTTCAAGATGGTTTAATATCTGTTTTACTGCTTCTACATTTCTAGACCTGTTAACAATATTGGTGTTTATTTCAATATTGCCTAACTTTTGCCTTTCTTTAGCCAATTGTGTCCTTCTTTGCAAATCTTTTTGTGAAAATGGGCCTGAAACTTCTCGTGTAGGATAACCTTTTTCTTTGAAGAACCACTTTTGCCCATTAGTCATAAAAATAGGCACTGCAAAATTTATCTGTGATTCAATATCCTTTTGATAAGTAGTGGCTTGAATACTTCCCTTTTCAGCGTCTAGTGAGAATCTCTTAGCTTCTATTATTGCTAATGGCTTGCTATGCTCATCTAATAATACATAGTCAATGAATTTACCTTCTTCCTTTCCTTCGCCTCGCTTAATTTCATAACTTCCAGTCTTAAAGTCAGATTTGATAGAATTAACTTCTCTTTTAATATAATCTTCTCTCCATCCAGCCGTATCATTCAGCCATGGATCAATAATTTTCTCTCGCGTTTCTTTCTCAGACAAATCCATACTATCTAAGGATTAAGTCTCTATAAAACTCTTTCCCTAGTTAGTTTTTAAAGAATTTTTTACAAAATTCTATATACTGCAAGATAACTGATTTATCTGTTTGAAAATCAGGGCAATCGTTAAGATACACAAAATCTTCACCCCTTGCAAGTTTGGCAATTTTTTGCACTTTAATGTGTTTTGGAGTTACTAAAATCAGGTAAGCTTCAGGATACGGATAATTCTCAGCCCCAAATTCCTCTTCATAAAGAAACTTGTCATCACTACGATATTTTACTTCAACAAAATTTGTTTTATTATCTTTGACTACTACAAAATCTGGCATGCTTCTTATTTGGTGGGCTACATCCCCCTGTCTAGGGAACTTTCTTCTTCCAAAACCTGGAATCGTATTTTCCATTCCAAACCTGAATACCTCATAGTCCATATTAATAAACATCTCTTCGATTATTGCTTCTGCAATCCTTCCTTTTATTACGTAATCATTTATACCTTTCTCTTTTATTATCTTCTCACAAATAGAACATAAATAATTTGAAAAATCCTTGTAATTTCCACATCTACACCTATCTATTAAATCTTCAGATTTAAGGGTATTGCATTCCGAACATATAAAATATTTAGAAAAACACTCTTTGTCACAATAATTACACTTATGCTTGTCGTCAATTATCATAATCTTTTATGTCTTTAATAGCTTATAAAATTTTCATTTCTTTCTCTCCACCCAATTCCACCACTTTTCCTTTCCCACTATCACATGATCTAGTATGGGTATGTTTAGCATCTTGCCGGCATCGATGAGGATTTGTGTTATTTTTAAATCATCTTCACTTGGTGCGGGATCGCCGCTAGGATGATTATGAACAAGGATTATTTTTGATGCCGAGCTTCTGATGGCCGCTTTGAAAACTTCTCTGGGATGAATTAGAGCACTATCGAGGGTGCCTTTAAAGACAAGCTGATCGCCAATAATATTGTTCTTAGCGCTTAACATTAGGACAATGAAGTTTTCCTGCTTGTCATCTTTAAGGCGTTCATGGAATAGGTCAAAAACATCTTTAGCATTGGTTATTTTCTTAATGGGGTTCTTGATTTGACTTGCCCTCTTTGATAATTCAGCAATAGCAAGAATCTGCATCGCCTTACTAGGACCAATTCCTTTTATTTCTTGAAGTTCTTTAAGTGAGCAGTCAAATAGCTTGTCAAGATTATATTGGGAAAGAAGACGGTTGGACATCTCAATGACATTTTCCTGTAAGTTGCCAGTTCTTAGAATAATCGCCAGCAGCTCCGCGTTGCTCAGCGCTTCCGCGCCTCGCTTCAGAAAGCGCTCTCTTGGGCGGGAGTCATCCGGAAGGGACTTGATTTTCATATAATTTTCCTCTAAATCATCCTGGCTTTATTATTCCCCAGGATAACTTGCGCGGTATAATTATTCCATAAGGCTCCGGCAAGTAAATATGCCCCTTCAGTCCTTTCTTTTAGGAGTTTGTGGATGTTTTTCATAAAAGCTTTCTTTGATTTATCACAAGCAACTATTGCAGAATTACCCTTTAAAATAGAAATAGGGATAATATTTGAAGGCTCCAGAAACAATCTCGCCTTGTTATCTTTTAATGGCGTGGAAGACCAGTTGTCATCAGTATAAAATTGAAAGGGCTTGTTATACCCGATAAAACATGCCCTCTGCGAATCCTGAATTATCTTAAATCCAAGAGTCCTTCCGGCATCACACGATCTGGCATAAGTTATTCTGTCATGAAGTAAACTCTCATTCTTTCCTAGCATGATTATCCATGTTTTGTGCCCCATAATTTCAGTACTAGACCCGTGTCCATTAAAGAAGAGAAAGTTATAATCCAGCTTTTTGACAGCTTTTTCAAAACTTTCGGAATTTGCCTCACTATCTTCTAATCTTCTTACACTTATCCCCTTAGAATCTGCTTCTTCTATAATCTCTGCAGAGAATTGAGACAGGTATTCAGTGACCTGATCATGCCTGGGCATTGTAATAATCATTCCGGTTTTCATTCTTGAACTGCGCTTACAAGGGCATCAGTAAATTCGCCGCTCATCAAGGCCTTCATAAAACTTCTATGAGATTCCATTATTGCCTGCCCTATTTCATCTCCTTTTTGAATGTGCTCAATCAATTCTTCCTTGCTAAAACTTCCGTAAGAGCCAACAGATAGCTTTAAGTTAGGGGGCAGTAAAGTTTCTATCCTAAAGGCAACTAACTTTTGAAGGTCCTCGTTTATTTTAGAGCCCGTTTCTTCGTAGGTCATAATAACCCCATGGATTCTAATGTTTTTAAGATTTTCTCTCCGAGAGCTGTGTTTTCCTTTATTTCTATAAAAGTGCTGTTCCATGTGTATGGTTTATTATCTACCATTACCAGGATGTCCTTTCTGATGTCCTCCGGCAAATTGGCATAGACTTTAAGAAATTTAGCGCGTTTTTCTTCCATTCCTTCATTTCCCATTTTACGAATAAGCTTTGCTTATTTAATAAGATATCTGTCTTCTCTCATTGCTCATCCCTTCAGCGCCTCGCTTTAGGAAGCGTTCCTTGGCCTGTCGTCCTTATGAATCTCAAGGATTTTCATGGAAGAATAAAGGCAGTCTGGATTAATAAAATAGCATATGGGGATAAAGGGAGAAAGGGGAGGAAAGGACTATATGTTGGTATCGTAAAGCTTGCTGGTAAATCAGTTATCAACCTTACCTAAGTTAATGATACTCTATTTGCATAAGTATAGCGAGTCATACTAATAGTTAATTAAAAAGAGATTCCCGCCGCTCTGCTGTGGTTGGGAGATTCACTAATCCTTTTCACTATTAACGAATGTCTAATAAAAGATTTAAACTAGGAAGTTGGTAATGTATGATGATCGAGGATGATAACACTACACATATAGCGGTTTTTGGCAGTAAAGCAATAAGAAGAAGATTGTTCAATAATGAATGGTGGTTTGTAGCTGCAGATATTATCTCAACACTTACTGAATCAAAAGACCCAAATGGTTATCTTAAAGACATGAGAAGAAGGGATGAAGGCTTTAATGAAGGGTGGGGGCAAATTGCCACCCTCCTGGAGATAACAACCTCTGGAGGCAAACAAAAAATTAATTGTGTATCCACCAAAGGAGCGTTTAGATTAATTCAGTCAATACCATCAAAGAAGGCAGAGCCATTCAAGAGGTGGCTGGCAAAGGTAGGCTATGAGAGGGTGCAGGAGATAGAGAACCCTGAATTAGCACAGGAAAGGATGAAGCAGCTCTACGAACAAAAAGGGTATTCTAAAGAGTGGATTGAGAAAAGGCTTAGAGGCATAGCAATAAGGCAGGAATTAACGGATGAATGGAAGAATAGGGGGATTAAGGAAGAGAAAGAATTTGCAATTTTGACTAATGAGATAAGCAAGGCAGCATTTGGAAAGACTGTTGAGGAATATAAAGAGTTTAAGAAATTAAAAAGAGAAAACTTGAGAGATCACATGGATGACTTAGAGATTATATTTACTATGCTTGGAGAGGCAGCAACAACAAGAATAACTAAAACTAAGGATGCTGAAGGCCTTAGCGAGAACAAAGTTGCAGCAAGGCAGGGCGGAGAAGTTGCTGGAAATGCAAGAAAAGAGCTTGAATCAAAAACTGGAGAAAGCGTTTTGATGCAGGAAAACTTCCTGGCTGAGCCTGAGAAACTAAAGAAGAAGAGAAAGAAGCTATTGGAGCAGGTAAACGTTATTTAGGGGATTGCTCCTCTTATTAATTTGACTTTTAAAAGCGTTCCTTGATATGTCGTCCTTATGAAGCTCAAGGATTTTCATGATAAAGAGATGGGGGAGGAGATTAATAAAAATATCTGGAGAAAGAGAAAATTAGCTGTAAAACAACAAAGTATACAGTCTACACTTAACTTATAGTTCTAACACTATTTAGCGAGTTATCGACATTTTGTCGACAACTGAAATTAAGGTCTGGTAGGTACAAACTGTACTTACCCTAATAATTCTTTCATCAATTCTCTAAATTCTTCTCTTGTTATTTTTCTTCCCAGATTTTCTTCTCTTTCAATAACTAATTGGCAAACAATGCATGGCTGAATAGCAGTGAAGTTGATATTGCAGGTCCTGCACTTGCTTAAATTACCAAATAAGTTTTTTTCTAGAATGACTATTCTATCAATATCTTCATTCATTTTCTCTGAAGTGTCAATTCCTTTAAGCCTTTTTCGTTTTATTTGCGGTCTTGGCTCAGATAGATAAACTCCTTCCTAATCCCAATCGCTCACTTCTTCGCCCCTTTCTTCTCTAATAGCTCTTATAACGTCATCTTCCGGAATATCAATAATTTTTCCGTTATTATCTGAGATAAATGTATTGCCATTTAACTTTCCCTGAGATAGTAGCTTATCAATCACATTCCTGCCGTATTTTTTATGTAATTCTCTTATTTTCATTTTTCCTTAAACCCATTCATTATTTTTTTATGTTTTTCTTTTAAGTCTTTTCCAAGCCTTTCTTATCAGGCTTAACCCAGACTTCTTCTCGTGGCAATTCTGCATCTTCATAACATTGGCATTGTTCTTCTCTGGGTTTGCGATGAGTGCATGCGACGCATCCGGCACTAGGCTCGGGTAAATGGTCCACGAATTCATGCCCGCATTTGCACATGTCTCGCTTTTTTATCATAAATAGTTAAAGTCTTAATCATTTTTAAATTTGTGTTTTAACGACGGAGTAAATATTAATATATCTCTTAAAAGCAGAATTTCTAATTTATGCTATCACTATAATGATAACATAACAATTATCTATATTCCCTTGTCATGCTCATCGCCAACAATTATTGTATTACAAATCCCAGCAATATCCATCACTTTTATATATCTCCTCTTCCATGCAGTATCATGGTCTGGGTTGTTGCAAGAGGAAGGTGGCGTGGCTCAACAAGCAAGGCGAGCAGATTGAGGTCTCTTGAGCTTTACAATAGCAGGCGCCGTTATAGAGACAGGGAAGGCAGAAAGTATTTTGACTGTGCAGATGGTAATGCAGAAGGTGGGTGTGACAGCAATGATTGCGGAAATAACGGCAGGAATGGCTGCAGGGCAGACTGCAGGAAAGATATAGGAAAATCAAATCCCATGAGCGATGATGTAGTTGAGAAGCGCAATGAGGACATGAAGAAGAGAATTGCAGGAGATGTTTTTTATTCTCTGTATTGCGGCATTACCTATCCTGACAGCGGGAGAGTGAAGGGCATGAGGGAAAACGGTTGGGAGATTCTGACCACGCTTTCCCTGGAAGAGGAGCTTGAAGAAGAGTTTCCTCCGCCTAAAAATAGAAAGTGGGAAAGCCGGGAGGATGAAGACAGATATTTCTTGAAGATTGACGCAGTGCTTTCAATTAAGAGAGGAAAGCTTGAGGAGGTTGATGATGAGTTCTCCTCAGAACAAATCGCAGTGCTCCAGCACAAATATGCTTCCATTGCGATGAAGGGTGTTAGAAGCATGGTTGAAGAAGGGAAATTAAAGGAAGTACTCGGGCTCATCAGAAAGACTCATCACGGAGCATCAATAAGGACATTCTTTGGTGAGGGCTATCAAAAAGGCAGGGGTTTACTTCCGAGCATTATTGCAACATATGATTTAGTTGAATATATATTTCCTAAATACAGAAAAATGATTGGTGAGAGGATTGCTCAATTAAAAACAGAGTATGATGTTCTGCATTCATCTTCGCAACAGCCCCCGCAATTCATCTTCGCAACAGCCCCCGCAACAGCTTTCATCACAACTACAATCGCCACCTCTGCAGAGGGGAGTGGCGTGATTTATTGCGGTTGCTTTTAATTTTTTCTATCGCTCTTCACTCTACTCATTGCCCATAATCCTAAGAGTATGAATATTGCTAGTGAAAACATTGCTATTCTGTAACGATAAGCTCCCATTGTTATTAGTCCGGTAACTATTCCTCCCCAGACTAGAGGACCTATGAATGATGATGCTCTCTCTGCAAGGCCGTAATAAGCAAAGGAGAGATTATGTTTTCCTTGGGGTGAAACGTAAGACATAACTGAACGGCTTACTGCCCAGTTTGCTCCAAACCATAACCCCATCATTATACAGATAGCTATGAATAAAGGCCAATAACTAATGAATCCCATCATCGGGAAGATTAAAGCCCAGACAATCAGCACTAGAATCATTGTCTTTTTATGACCCCACCTGTCAGCTAGGTGTCCTGAAAGAGTTCCTCCAATTGCCGAGGTAACCATTATTGCCAGTAATAAGTAAGTCTTAGTTGTATCGCTGACTCGCCATACTTGCTCAAGAAATATTGGAAAATTATTGACAACGGTTAGTATGGCATCATTGAATAAGAAATAGGATAATAAGAAGAATCCGACGCTTGAGAATCTCAGCATGAATTTTGTTTCTTTGAAAGTTTCTTTGATGGCCTGAGATAATTTTATTTTCTCTCTCTTATTTTTCATTGGTTCTTTGAAAAATATCAGCATCGGCAGTGCTAATATCATAAATCCTATAACACCCGGCAATAGTGTTTCAGCCCTAGCTGCTCCTCCGAATAAGCTAATGGCCCCTGTTGAGAAAGGAAGAGCAATAATAAGCCCGGTTATTTGGCCTAGATAATTAGCAGCTATTCCATAACCTGAAATTCTTCCTCTTCTTTCAGGAGGAGCAATATCATTAATTAGTGGGGTGTAGAATGTGAATGATAATAAGTAGGAGTATAGTCCTAGAGTGAAAAATATTAGAGCAGCAGCATTATTATTGGTTATTGCCATCCATGCGCAAATGCCGTAGAATAACGCAGTCATCACCGTCGTAATCCTTAATCCTGTTATTCTTCTCCAGCTCCTATCAAGATAAGTTCCAGTTACTGGAACTGTCAGTAATAGCATGACCGCTGATATAGTGAATGTCAGGTTGAAATTCAAGTCGCTAACCCCTCTGTCAATGACTATCCATTGTGCGAAGTATAGGAAGAAAACAATCATTACTAACGAATTAGCGAAGTCGTACATTACCCAGTTGAAGATGTTACTGCGAGTTTTCATGATTAAAATTGTATGTTTTAATAATATTAATATTTAGTGATTTAAAGAAGCGCTTCTAATCTGCCTTTCAAGAGCCTTTCTTGCTTGAACGTATCTCTTTAAACTAGGCACCAGTATTCCTTTTAACTCCCCAATCCTCCTGAAAGAGTTTCCAAGTTTCTTAATTTCTTCTGCTGTTGAAGGTGTTCCGTGGATTGTTACATTATAATCTAAAGCACATCCGTCCAATCCTTCGCTGTATTCTTCAACACTTCCATGAAATTCTTGAGGAAGCATTGGTTCAAAAAAAGATTCTATCTTTTCCTTGCCAAATTGGTATAATTCTCTCTCGTGAGATAAATTCGGTGGCAATACAAAAAAACCACTCCTCCCCTGAGCATCTAAATCAAACTCAAAAATAAGTTCTTCTAAAGTTTCAAAATCTAGTTGTGATAACGCTCTAATTTCCTTTGGTTTTAGCTCTCGTTCTTTCCAAGAAAAAGAACCTACCCATTTATCGTTCAAATATAACTTGAAAGATTGACAATGGAAAGTATCACGATTATCAGGGGTAACTTCTCTTCCGGTATCCCAATCAAGCAGTCTAAAAGGCATTATTCTTTTCCAGTGCGTAAATAAGTACAAAGACGCTGATTGTAATTCTTCCGTCATCCCCCAATAACAACGAGAGGTGTTATATTCTTTATAGCGACAATTGTCGTGTTTTGACAAATTCTGCTGTTTTCTTATAATTGCTCGAATATGCTTGGCAATAATTTGCCTTCAGCTTTTTTTAAGTGTGCTTGGTATGTTGAATAAGAAATTCCCATGATTCTCGCGAGCTTTTCCATTTTTACCTGCTTGGGATAATTATAATATCCTTTGTTTATTGCTAATTCCATTGCTTTCTTCTGATTCTTTGTCAATTCTGGAAGAAGATGGGTAAATTGTATGTTTGATACTTTCTCTTCACAGAATTTTATTACTTTGCCGTCGAGGTATTTTTCCGCAAAGTTAAGCACTTTCACTAAAAGCTTTCTATCAAAGCTAGCCATGTCCCATATATGATAACCAGTCTTATTAATGACTACCGGAGTCAGGCGTATTATTCTGGGGTCATAAGCCGCCTCTGAAAATAACGGCTGCTTTATTATCATAATTGCGAAATCACCGTTTATTTCTATATTAACTAACTCTTTGCTTTTCTTTATGTCTTTAATTAATGCCTTTTTATTTTTTTCTTCTCCAAATATGAAGCCAGCGGCAACAAGATATAGCCATTTTCTATCCTTCCAGTAAGAAAGAGGGTAACCTGTGAGCGATACATTGTGCTTCATAGCTAATCCTCCGAGAAATTGCTTTTCGCTTGAAAGCCTCATCTTCAAAACCCACATAAGAATACGATGATTGTCGTGTATTAAAATTCATCGTTTTTTAGAAATTCATCTCACGCCGCAAATTCCCTCTCTTCTTCAGACACTTTGTTTCCATCAAGCATCACCTTTCTCTTAATCGTTCCTTCCCTCGTCGCCTTCTCCCTCATTTCAACAGGGTCGCTTATTTCCTTTGGAATATTAATATTTTTTATTTCTATTTCATGAGAGATGTTCACTTCATTGAAGCTTTTCTCTTTAATATCAAATAATAAATCATTAACTATTAATTGATTAGTTGTTTTTAATGTGCAGAAACTTGCTTTTGGCTTTTCCTCCCCATTAGGGGAAGGCTTTGCTGACTTAGGAGCCTTTGGCTTTATTTTCAGCGCGCTTAGTTTTGAGCTGAATGACAGTGCAAAGAAAGCCTTTGGAAATTTATCAATGGCTGCGATGATTTCGGAAGGCTTAATATCAGAGTCAATTACCGCCTGCTTCACTCCTGCGAATTGTTTGACTCTGGCGATTGGAAATGGCAGCTCATTCCTTAAATCCTTGGTTGAGACAATGACTCCGGTAACTCTTAAAGGCTCACTGCCGTCATTGCTGTTTATGTTTTCATTTGCGCAGGATTTAACAAGATAGTTAGCAAACTCCGCGCTTGTCTTGATGCTCCAGATGCCCCCTTTCTGTCTCTTGGCATCAATCAGGTATTTATCTTTGAACACTCCTCTTCCAAACTTCACAAAATCATTATGCACTTCCCCGTCAAAATTTCCATTCAGCACCCTATTTATTACACTATTCATTTCAGTAAAGGGATAGTTTCAATTTATAAACTTAGTGTAGTACTTTTTATTATAGTCTAGGACCTTAATAATTGAACATTTTTGTCATTTGTTATATTCGGAAAACATAAATGAGAGTGCTCAATTATTTATGTTTTTCACTATAATAAAGAGATTCTTGCTATATTTATATACACTCTTAGTTAATTTAAATTTATGTTGCATAGCCCAAATCTGCACATAGAATATTACTCATTATTAGTATTATCATGACAAATTATCTGTATATTTTATTGATTAGGTAAACTATCTATAACAAATCTATAACCTCTCTTAGGCAAGGTTTATAAATTTATACATTCTGCTTTAATCATGTCATCCGAAATGCATTTTAACAGAGTCATAGCGATAATTCTGGTAATAGGCCTCATAATTCTGTCAGCAATCATCTTAAAGCCTATTTTCTTTTCAATAGTAACCGGCCTCCTTCTGGCTTATGTCTTTAATCCGGTTTATAAGAAGATTTACAGCTTTGTCAGGGAAAGAAATACTTCCGCTTTTGTAATAATATTTATCGTGCTGCTGATAATTTTCATTCCTTTCTGGTTTTTATTTCCTGTAATAACAAGGCAGATATTTGAGTTTTTTATTTATCTTCAGAAGATAGATATCATGGCGTTTGTAAGGCAGGTATTCCCTCCGGGAGTATTCAGCGAGGTTTTCTACGCAAATCTCGGGGCTTCAGTTTCGGGCTTTGTAGGGAAGCTGGCGGGTTCAATGTCTGCAAGCTTTTCATCATTCATAGTCAACATTCCAAACTCCATGCTCCATGCATTGATAGTCTTGTTTACTCTGTTCTATGCTCTTAAGGATTCTTCAAAGTTTGGGGAGTATATTAAGAGCGTCTCTCCATTCTCTGAAAAGACTGAGCAGAGAATGATGCAGGAGTTCAAGAACATCACGAAAGCAGTCATTTACGGATCTGTGCTGACGGGAATCATACTTGGAATTGTAGTAGGCATAGGGTTCTTCATATTCGGGGTTCCTGGCGCGCTCATCCTGACACTTCTTGCTGTCATAATGGGAATCCTTCCGATTCTGGGTGTATGGATGGTATGGGCTCCCGCTGCTATTTATCTTATGTCAACAAACAACGTTGTCGGGGGAGTATTGCTCACAGTATATTCTCTGATTATAACTTTTGTTGTTGACGGGATTATAAGGACTTACTTCATCTCAAAGACAGGAAAGATGCACTCCGCCATAGTTCTTATAGGGATGATTGGAGGATTATTCACATTCGGGATTCTGGGATTCATAATTGGCCCGTTGATACTATCCTACCTTCTAATTATCTTTGATGCTTACAGGAACAAGAACCTGTCAGGATTGTTCTCGTGAGAGCGTGAATTTAATGGATTAAGACGATATTGATTTAAGAAAGATATAGGGGTGTTGTTTGTCTGCTAACATGCTTTAGGAAAGATATAAGGATGTTGTTTGTCTGCTAACATACTTTAGGAAAGATATAAAAATATTACTTGTCTGCTAGATTTTACTGATTAAAAATCATTGATTAAAAATAGGTGAAAATAAATGATGTTAGATAATATTGTTTGCGGATTAAAAATAGGTGAAAATAAATGATGTTAGATGATGTCGTTTGCTGATTAAAAATGAAATTGAAAATGAGCGAGGATAAATGATTCTCAAAGTTCGTCTCATGGGATGGTTTGCCGGCGGAAGCGTGGCTATGCTGCACAACAGGACAGCTTCAGGGATAGGAGTTTATGCCGACGGCAGAATTATGATTCATAAGAACTCTCACCAGGCTGTTGCGATGATTGACATTTCAGGGCAGATAGTAAAGCCTAATGAGATTATACTCTCTCAGGAGGCAGCCAGTCTGATTAATGCCAAGCCCGGAGATAGGGTCAAAGTTGCCAAAACTTCACACGAAGAGAGCATTGAGCTGATTCACAAAAAGCTTGCCTGCGCTCCATTAAGCTATGAAGAGCTGAAGAAGATAATTACTGACATAACAAATAAGACTTAACGAAGGCAATGGTCAGGACGGGGCAGAGATTGCACCTCAAGAAAAGATTGATAGTTGACAAGCACAGCGTTGGAGGAATCAGCGGGCGTGAAACCCCCATTATTGTTTCAATCTGTGCCGCTGCAGGATTAACAATGCCTAAGACTTCATCCCGCGCAATTACAAGCCCGGCTGGAACGGCAGACAGCATGGAAGTTCTATGCAAAGTATCCTTTAGTCCAAAACAGCTGGAAAGGATAGTAAAGAAAACAAATGCCTGTTTTGTCTGGGGCGGAACTCTGGGATTTGCCCCTGCCGACGACAAACTGATAAGAATTGAAAAAATGCTCCACCTTGATCCTGAACCCCAGCTTCTTGCAAGCATTATATCCAAAAAACTTTCTGTTGGTGCAAAATACGCCCTGATTGACATTCCTTATGGCCCGTCAGCGAAAGTTTATGACAAAAAACATGCCCTCAAGCTTAAGAAGAAGTTTGAAATAATAGGAAAGAAATTAGGGATTCACATTGAGTGTTTCCTCGATTATGAGAGTGAGCCAAGGGGAAACGGCATCGGCCCCCTGCTTGAAGCTATTGATGTTGTAAGGGTTTTAAGAAGGGAATCAAACGGCTATAAATTGAGAAAACTTGCCATAAAAATGGCAGGAAGGATTCTTGAAATGGCAAAGAAAGCAAAACCAGGACATGGAGAAGCAATGGCAAAGGAAATCCTTGATTCCGGAAGGGCTTATAATAAGTTCAAGGAGATAATAAAAGCGCAGGGAGGAAGCCTGAAGAATATTGAAACTCTTCACTTCAGAACAGCGAAGTATCATAATGACATATTCTCCGGCAAGAGCTTTGTGATAAGAAAAATTGATATAAAGCGCATAAACCAGACGGCAATAATAGCCGGATGCCCGTCAAGCAAGGCTGCAGGAATTTATCTGTACAAGCATTTAGGAGACAAAGTAAAGAAAGGCGAGAAGCTCCTGACGCTCTATGCTGAATCTCAAAGCGAAATGAAAGAAGCCCTGAACTTTTACAGGAAAGCGAAGCCGATTGCGTAAGCTTAATATATATCCATAATAAGTTTTAAACATATTATGGATAATAGTCATTATTATATTAACATGTATATCTTTCTAAAATTAGTTAGTGTCAGACAATATTAATAATAACCATCATTCTAATAGTATAAAGCCGTTGCAGTAATTAATATCAAAAAATCATCTGTAATTTAAGTTACCCCTATATTTATTAATAGACTATATTTTACTTTTATCAGTTTAATCAGTGCTAAAATGTATCAATCATCTGGAGCTGAAATCAAGATTTTTCTTTCATATCATATAAATAAGAATTATCCTTGGGATGCTGATGTGTGGCATAGCAGGATACTGGAGCTTCGGTAATGAAGCCTTCCCAATTCTGCTTAAAGCCCTTGAGAACCTGGAATATAGAGGTTATGACAGCTTCGGTTTTGCTACTATCTCTGATGGAAAATTAGTTATAAGGAAAGCTGTTGGGAGAATCAGTAATTCTAGATGTGATTTAATAGAAGGCAGAATGGGAATTGCCCACACAAGATGGGCCACTCACGGCGGTGTAAGTGAGAGAAATTCGCATCCTCATAGAGATTGCACAAATAGATTTGCAGTAGCTCATAACGGAATTATAGAAAATTATCAGGAATTGAGGAATTATCTGATAAGTGAAGGCCACAATTTCCTGAGTGAAACAGACACTGAAGTCATCTCTCATTTGATAGAGCAGATGGTGATTAAGGATGGAAGAAACCTGAAAAAAGCAGTAATGGATGTTTCTGATAAAATAGAGGGCAGGAATGCTTTCATAGTTTTAGATGCGTTTAATAATGAGATGATTGCTTCAAGAAAGGGTTCTCCTCTGATAGTGGGAATTAAAGGTAGTTCTGATGAAGAGAAAGAGGTATTCATAGCTTCAGACATTCCCGCTTTTCTTGAGCATACTAACAAAGTAATGTACATTGATGATGGCGAAGGAGTGATAATTAATGGCTCTCCTCTATTCTTCAGGTTATCCGATGGTTTGCCTGTTGATAAGAGATTAATTACTATTGACTGGAGTCCCGGACAGGCAGAAAAAGGAGATTACGATCACTACATGCTCAAGGAGATAATGGAGCAGAAAGAAAGCATTAGGAGGGCTGCTAACCAGAATCCAGAAGAGCTGATGAAAGTTGCGCAGATGATTAACGAAGCAAAGGGAGTTTTCTTCATCGGCTGCGGAACTGCCGCTAAAGTCTGCCAGTCTGCAGAGTATTTCTTTTCAGAAATAGCAGGCAGGCACGTTAATTTTGTTCCCGCCTCGGAATTCGATAATTACCGGCACTTTCTGATTCCGAAAACTTTGGTCATTGCAGTTTCCCAGAGCGGAGAGACTGCCGATGTCCTTGAAGCAATAAGCATTGCCAGGGAGAAGGGCTCAAAAGTTATATCAATCGTCAATAGCATCGGCTCGTCAATGACCCGCGTATCAGATTACACATTTATGATTAATGCCGGCCCGGAAAAAGCTGTTGCTTCAACTAAAGCTACAACTTCCCAGATGACTGTAGCATTATTGCTTGCGTATGCATGCGCCGGAAAATTAAAAGAAGGCATGAGAAATTTAGTCAGCCTTGCAGGAGAAGTTAATGACATGCTTAATCCGCGTTATATTGAGCATATAAGGTATGTTGCAGAGAATATATCTGACAGCAGAAGTATCTTTATCATTGGGCGCGGCGTTAATTATCCAATTGCCCTTGAGTCGGCAATAAAAGTAATGGAAGTCAGCTACATTCATGCACAGGGATTTGCCGGCGGAGAATTAAAGCATGGACCAATAGCATTAATTGAGAAAGGAACGCCGGTAATTGCATTAGTTGCTGATGATGATGTCAGAGAGGAGATATTAAGCAATGCAATTGAAGTAAAATCACGCGGAGCTTTTGTCATTGGCATCAGTCCCGAAAACAATGAAGTTTTTGACTTGTGGATTAGAACTCCTCCCAGCCTTGGCGTCTTATCATCAATAATCAATCTCATTCCCGTCCAGCTTCTTGCTTATTATCTGGGAATTATTAACAATAGAAACGTGGACATGCCCCGGAACTTGGCCAAGGCAGTTACAGTTTTATAAAGATAGCAAAGATGATAATTATGAGACAGATAACTAAAGAAGATTTGGAGAAAGCTCTGCAGATTCTTTCCCAGTTAAGCCATTCTGGCGGGGATAAGGACACTGATAAATTAAGAGATGTTCTTGATGCAATACTTAAAGATTCTAATTATTATCTTAATGTTTGCGAAGATAATGGAAATGTAATAGGGACTTCAATGTTATATATTCAGCACAACCTTTCTCACGAAGGCAGGCCTCGCGGGCATATTGAGAATGTGGTTGTTGACAGAAATTATCGAAGCAGGGGGATTGGAAGACTACTGCTTGATGATCTTTTAAGAAGAGCTAAGGAAAGAGATTGCTACAAAGTTATTCTCCATTGCAGGCCTGAAAATATTGGCTTCTATGAAAAATCGGGCTTCAGGAAAACAGGAGAGGTTGAGATGAGGGTTGATTTATAAGTTAAATCGCCAGTGACTATAACAGAAGAAATTTTTCTTTCATTCCATAAACGCTTTTATTATTCTTACTTCTTCCGACGGCCTGTCATTGGCGTCTGTTTCAGCTTTTGCTATTTTATCAATGACATCCATTCCTTCAATGACCTTTCCAAATACAGGATGTTTTCCGTCAAGGAAATTATTATCAACTAAATTTATAAAAAACTGGCTTCCTCCGGTGTTTGGGCCTGCATTAGCCATGCTTATAGTTCCTCTATCATTCTTATCAAGTGATGTTTTTGTGAACTCATCTTTAATTTCATAACCGGGTCCTCCTGCTCCGGTGCCTGTAGGATCGCCGCCCTGAATCATGAATCCATCAATAATCCTGTGAAACACAACTCCGTCATAGAATTCTTCTCTCACTAGCTTCTCAAAATTTCCGGCAGTTATTGGCATTTCTTTGGAATACAATTCTATCTTTATAGTCCCATAGTTAGTTTCAAGAACGGCTGTTTTGTTATCTGAATTTGTGTTAGTCTTGTTAGCCATTATTAATGTAATTGCTCCCAAAATTATTACTGCTAAAATAATGCCTGTTATAAGCTTTGTTTTACTCATCTTTTATAAGTCAAAACGCCCGCACCCCGAATCGAACGGGGATGCCCCGAAGGGCCCGGTTTTCCTGATTTCTTCTGTCTTAAAGGAGAGGAGATGCACGGAGAACAATAAATTCTCCACACTCTCAAGACCGGTGCAATACCTTTATGCGATGCGGGCTTGTTATTCATAACAGTATTGCTCAGCGCTTAAAAATGTTTACAAACCACATTTGGACAAAGCTCGAGATTCCATTTTTAGTATATATAATGTTATAAACTATTAGAAACAATTCCCCGTATGGTCGATGTAAATAAAGATAATTCTAGGGCAAACCTAATAGGGAATATAATTTGGGCCGTAATATTACTAGTGGTTATAAACGTCTATTTTTTTAATAATGTTTTAGATAGTACTGGGAATAATTCTCATGATGAAGATAAGAAGGACATAACATTCTATGTTAGTTCATTGCCTTATGGGGTAGATCCTCTTTATTATGATTCAGTCAAAGAAGCAACTTCTTATTGGGGTGAGAGGGATAAGAATATTTTCAAAGAAGCATTCTCAGAAGATGACGCTGATGTTCGTATTCAATGGGTTAAGGAATTTGGTGGAGAGCATATAGGTTATACTTTGGGCAATAGCTTTATTGAGATAGGATTAGGAGATAGCATGTGTTCTGGTAAATGGCAAGCCTATAATTATGAATCTATTTTGAATATAATAAAGCATGAGATAGGCCACGTTTTAGGTTATAATCATAGTATTGATACAAAAAACATAATGTATAAGGAGATACTGACAAAATACGAAACAGACATAGATGAACAGAAACTTTTACCAGCAGGCTATATTATGGCTTACCCTCTGTGCAGCAGGAATAATAACTCAAGGTATCTTATAAGCATAAACTCTGATGGGGATATAGATGTTTACATTGTTCCATCAAATAAAGATTATGAAAAATTAGCTGAAGATGAAGAGTTTTCTTATAACAGAGTATGCTCTGCACGAGGAAAGATTAGTTATAAGAAAACCTGCAATATCTCTAGAGACAGCCTGATTGTTCTACATAATCCCTACTATAATGACGCCTCTTTTCGCATAGTAGCGAAAGAGTTATAATCTCTCTTATTTTTTCTCATTCATGTCCGCCATTCACTTTTGTGACAAATGCAGCAAGATAATGAAAGTTGAAAGCCATGCAGGTTTGGTAACAGCTGTTTGCTCATGCGGAAATTACAAGCAGCTTGATTCCGGAATAAAAATTGCCAGCAAAATACAATCTAAAAAAGATAATAGTAAGGGAGTTTTTGATGCCAGCATTCATAACAAAGGAGATGAAGGCTTTCCCCATACCTGCCCTAAATGCGGCCACGGAGAAGCAGATGTTAAAGACCTCGGCGCTTTCTTCAGCGACGAGTCAAATGTTTACTTGTTCAAGTGCAGGAAGTGCGGCTATGTCTACAGGCAGGCCGATGGCTGCAGCAATATGTGATGATGTTTAAGCTAGGAGATTATAGCAGTAAATCATCAATGAATCTCTCCACACCAATAATGATAAAATAATGGGCTGTAATTTGTGCAGAATTCTGTTAATCACTTGATTATACTCTGTGCTAATATATCATATTATAACATTAACTATAAGAAGATTATTTTGCAACGAAATCTTTATAATATCTATCTTGCAACAAAGTATTTATAATATCTATCTCACTATGTATATTATATTTACATATGGACCTGTCAAAAAAGAGGAATAGCTTTGGCATCATTGGAGCTGTTATGGGATTCTTGGCAGGAGCGAGCATTCCATCACATATAGGAGTAAACATTTCATTTCTCCAGAGAATAACAGGAAATATCATTGTAGAAGACCCGCAGGGATTAGTTATAAGCTTTGGATATGCTATACTGGGAGCAACCATCATGGGAGCTATAGGAGCTATAATCGGCGGCGTGATTGAAAAGAAGCGGGATGGCTTTAGATATTCTTTCCGCTAAATTTTCTTATAAAGTTTTTTTAACAGCATTATTTTTTAATAGAATTAAAAACCCCCAGCTCCCCCGCTTGCGCGGGGTTGGTGGAGGAAAAAGGTGGTGTTGGGTTTTGTTTGCCTTTCTCTGAAATAGTCAGAGCATAATTTTTGATAATCTTCTTGGTGATGATATGCCTGAGTTTTTGATGTTATGAGCATCACGAAGGGGGCATTTCAGCCCCCCTGAGTAGGAATCAAGATGCAATTCCCTTAGCACCTTGAGGAGGTTGGAAATGGTCTGGAGCTTATGATTAGTCTCTCTTTTATGTTATTATGTTAAAATATACAGGAAAATGCCTTATAAAGCACTTGTGAAAAAAGGATTAAGAACCATGCTCTGGAAAATTCTTTCATAAGCTTTAAATAGCAATTTTCAGCTCATGTATTATATATCTGCGAAAATGGTCCAAGTTTATCTCATTCCCCAGTGGTTTGTCGCTACTTCTATCCTGATGGAGCTCGTCGTTACTTTGATTTCATTCGCTATTTCATACTTTGCGTGGAAGATATACAGAATAACAAAGGAGAGGGAGATTAAGTTTTTCAGCATTGGATTTTTAAGCATAGCAATTGCTTACCTGATGTGGTCCCTTCTTAATCTGGTGATGCTCACAGACATAGGAGGTGATATAAGAAGCCTTGCTGTAACAAGGGTTAATTATCTCGGCGCAGGGCTTCTGGCAGCTTATTTTGCCTTATTCATTGCAGGATGGTACACTCTAAATTACGCAAGCTTCAGGACAAAGAGCATCAGGGCATTTATCCTCCCAATTATAATAGGTTTTATAGCAATTTACATCAGTGTTAATAAGGCAACAGCTTTCTACTTGGTTTCTCTTGCTTTAATTTTCTTCATGGTAGCTCATTACTATGTAGAATACTTCCGCAGGAAAAATGCGAGGAGATTTTTGACTTTTGCTTCTTTCCTGCTAATATTTATAAGCAGGGCAGAACTCTTCTTTTCGCCAAACAGCTACCTTCACTATGCTGTCGGGCACAGCGTAGAGCTTATAGGTTATGTGCTCCTGCTCATCAACCTGTTTATCATATTGAAAAATGGCCAGAAGAAATAGGCTGGAAATAATTCATGACATTCTCCAGTTGGTAAAGCAAAAGAGTGGCAGAATAAAACCAACTCACATCCTTTACAAGTCAAACCTTTCTTACAGCATGATGGGAGATTATATGGAAGAGCTGATTGGCAAGGGCTTGGTAAAGGAGATTATGCTGGTTAATGGAAAGGGCAGGACTTATGAGATAACCAAGAAAGGCAATGAGTACCTCTCCAAGTACAAGCTGATTTCAGAATTCACTGATTCTTTCGGGCTGAGTGAATAACGCCCGCACCCCGAATTGAACGGGGATGCCCCGAAGGGCTCCGATTTCGAGTCGGATGCAATACCATTATGCGATGCGGGCTTACAATTAGGATTGATACTTTGTCTTTAAATTCTTTGTCTCTTTAGAATTATCTTTACCTTAAAGTCATGACTAGAATTATCTCTTTGGATACAAAATAAAAAATAAAAATTTCTATCCAAAGAGTGCCGAGAGCCCTTCCGCCGCTTCTTCTTTCTTTTCCTTCTTTTCTTCCTTCTTCTCTTCTGGCTTTGCTGCTCCTCCAGATGCGCCCGGCGCTGCTGCAACCGCTAGGCTTGCGCTTGCTAATTCCTTCTCAACGTCGACGTCTTTAAGGCTTGTCACCAAGACTCTTACCTTCGCCTCATCAACCTGCGCTCCGGATGCCTTTATCACTCTTGTAAGGCTCTCTTCATTGATTCCCTGTCCAAGCTTGTGCAATAACAAAGCTCCGTATACATATTCCATTTTTCCTCCTGAATTATTTATTTTCCTGCGAATCTGATTTAATTAATTTTGCTAAAGCATCATAATTCATCTTTGCCTTTACCAGAATGAATGGTATTGTTTCCCTGACTGGGTAAGCGATTTTTACTGCGAATGCCAATCCTCTAGAGTAAGCTTCCTTTAATGCGTTCAATGTTCCTTCAGAATCAATCTTCAATGTAGAGTAGACCTTTCCTGATTTGGCATCAAAGGCAGCCAATGGCTCAAAGCCGACTCTGAATGGCATTATGCTGAGCTTGGACATTATCGCTTCTGCTGCAGGAGTTACTTTCTGCCCTGCCTTAAGTATGACTTTCGCTTCCCTTATTTCTATCTTGCCTTCTTTAATCTGGATTGGAATTCCTAAAGCTCCTAATTCACTTATTACCGGGCCGGGAGTTAAATCAGTAGGACCTGCTTCAACAGTGACATCTTCCGGAACTTCCTGCCCCGTTCTTGCCTTTGCCGGGCTTTTGTTTTTTGACAGAAGCAAAGAGAGCTCAAAAGAGTCTATATTAGAAATTAATAAAGCACAGTCTTCTTTGATATAATCTTTCAGCTCTTCCAGATTCTTTCCGGATCCTTTCAATCCATCTATAGCCCTCAGCATAGTGCTCTTCTTAAGAACCTTGACTTTGGCAGTTCCTCTAAGCTTGTGCTTTATTGACTGAAACTGGCTTCCCGGGAGGTTTTTTATTGAAGCTATCATAAGTGTTTGGTTTTCCCTGATAGCCCCAGCTAATTCACTTACAGTCTTTATTTTGCCTTCCGGAATTGGCCTTTCCCTTTTCACAACTCCCCTCGTCTTTGTCTTGCTCCTCATCTCAACTCCATTAGCTTAGTACTATTTTCCTCGGTTTACTCATGCTGAATTTAAGCATTACATTCTTTATGTTCTCCTTTCCTTTTGCCAGTAATGGCAGAATTGCTTTGTATACCGCCTCTATGTTTTCTGCTATTTCTTCATCATTCATACT
The DNA here is from genome assembly GCA_018304165.1 of Candidatus Pacearchaeota archaeon. Taxonomy (GTDB): domain Archaea; phylum Nanobdellota; class Nanobdellia; order Pacearchaeales; family GW2011-AR1; genus JAGVWS01. The sequence goes on along the minus strand of JAGVWS010000030.1, from coordinate 21,637 downwards.
CTCTCTGCCAATTACCAGCTTGATGCTCGGCTCTTTGGTTTTAATTCTTAGAGAACCCTCGAATTTTGCCAATTCTTTCTTTATTGTATTCTCATCATCACTCATCACAACTCCTCTTCCGGGAGCCGGCATCTTTCCGCCCGGCCCGAGATACTTACCAAGAGTCTTGGCAATCTCCGGCATTAGGCTTGCCTGAGCCATAAAATAATCATATTTCTTAAGCAGGTTTTTTATTGCTTTCTTGTCAGTTAATTTCCTTAATTCATCTTTCTTTATTGTGTCAATGACGCTGCTCTTGTTCTCCAGGAAAGCCGCTATCTTATAGTCTCTGAATTTGTGCGGCAGGGGAACGCTTATATTGACACTTTCTTTCCTGACGTCAAACTTCTTCAGATTAATAATTAAGTCTGCTGTCTGCTCAAAATTCCTTTTTCCTTCAGCTCTAAGTTCTTTTAGAGCATTCAAGATTTTTTCTTTCATATAAATCACATCCTATAAGCTCCTACAGTGAACTACTAAGCAAGAATGATGCTTAATAGTTATGTAGTATGCTAATAAATCGTTGAAAGATAAACTATTTATAAACCTTTTCTCTGCAGGTTTAATGCCCAATGATATTTTTTTGAGCCTCATCATGATTACCAAGGACAACGAAAAAGACATTGACCGCTGCTTGAGAAGCGTTCAAGGGTTTGTTGATGAGATAATCCTCATTGATACAGGCTCAACTGATAAAACTAAGGAGATAGCTGAGAAGTATACTTACAAGATTTACGATTTCAAATGGACCAACAGCTTCAGCGACGCCAAGAATTACGCTCTTAAGTGGGCGAAAGGGAAATGGATTTTAAATCTGGACGCTGATGAGTCAATATCATTGAAAGATCATGATAAAATAAAGAAGATTATTAGTAATGCTTCAATGAATGTTTTTGGCTTTTCGTTAATTCAGAGGAATTATACTTCCTCCATTGGCAAATTCGGGTGGGTTTCATCAAAAGATGATTCTTATAGGGAATCATCAATTGCAACAGGATATGTTCCAAGAAGAATTGTAAGGCTTTTCAGGAAGGATTCAAGGATAAGTTTCGAGGGAGCAGTCCATGACAGCGCCGAGAAATCCATATTGAGGGAAAATAAGGACATTGAAGAAACAGATATTCCCATTCATCACTATGGCATGCTTAACAGAGATAACAAGGAAAGAACCAGAATGTACATCAATATGGAATTAAATAACCTGCGCGAGGATGACTTCTTTCAGAGATATCAATTAGGATGCCAGCTCCACAGCCTTGGAGAACTGGATGAAGCGCGAGGATGGATTGATAAGTCATTAGCTATTAATCCTAAATTTCACCTTGCGTGGCTTGAGAAAGGAACAATTTATCTGGAGAAGGGAGATATTAAAGGAGCTCTCTCAAGCTTGAAAGAAGCAGAATCCCTCGGAAAGCATGAGATGATTTACGGGCATTTAGGGATAGCATATGCGCAAAACAATGATTTTAACAATGCAATAGAATATTTCAGGAAAGCCATAAAATTAAATCCTAGGAACGCCGATTTTTATTTTAATCTCGGCCTCGCTCTTGATTCTGCTAACCGAAAAACAGAGGCAGGCCTTGCTTTTAAGAGAGCGATTGAGTTAAATCAAGAATATAAAAAATTAGTGAAGATTGAATAATTATTTAGAATCCAGTCTCGGTTTTCCCTTAACTTTATCTCTCAGATTCATCATCCACTGAGCAAAACCTACGGCGCTTTTTAATTCTTCATCTCCGCTTCTTGATGATAGAGCCATTTCCAAACTCTTAGCTTCATCTTCCATTCCAGCATTTCTGAAATCCATAACAACCGCAACAATTGTTACTCTGTTTAACCCTGCAACTAAGTCCGGATGCTTCCTATATAATTCATAAGCATCTCTAAATTTTTCTTCAGAATAAAGTCTGTTAAACTGGAATACATATTCTAATTCTCCTTCCGGTATTAACTATTGAAGTATCAGGATTATTTAATATTATCCTTCCTCTACCGCCTTCAAATATTCCTTTATCCTTTCAATTGTCTGCGGGATTATGAATTTCTCAAACTTATTATGAAAGATATTTTCAAGAGTCTCAAACTCACTCAATCTGTACTTGTTTTCTAATTTGTCAATAAGCATCATGTCAGCGAGGCGTTTAAGCTGGCGGCGGATATTGCTTTCTGCAATTCCCCTCATCTCAAAATTTCCGTTTTTCCTTATATTCTCCACTCTTAATTTTATTTCGTCGCTGGTGAGCATTTCTTTCTTCTTTTGAGAATCAATCAATACTGAAAGAATATCAATAATTATGTCCCTGCTGTCGCCCGGCTGCAGCAAGCCAAGGCTAAGGCATATTTTCTTGACAATTTCCCTTCTGTCGGCTGAATAAGGCTTCTCATATTTTCTTAGAATTACCTCATTTAGCGGAAGGTCGCGAGCCATGTATTTATCTGTTAATGCTCTTTTTTATAGTTAACTACTAACAACTATTAACAGGAAAGGAATTCTCATAATTTGTTATTGATAAAAATTTAGCTCAACTTTTATAAGTTGATAATGGCACTTTACTTGCATAGCCTAATGAAGCGTATTAACATTAATTATTGTCTTGATATTCATTAAGTCAATAATCTTTTATCATTTTACTATATAAAAGCTTATAAGTTGGTTGTTTTTATTGATGGTTATGGAACTAGTAGCTCTATTATCATCAGGAAAAGGAACTTGGGCTCATGTTTCTGGATTGATAAAGAACGGCGATTGGGACAGCATAATTCTTATAGGAGACGCGTTCGCAGAGAAGTTTTCCACTGACAAAAAGCATGAATTTGTGAAAATAGACTCCGGCAGAAAGCTTCTCGAGATAAAAGAGGATATTATGAAAAAACTCAAGGGAAAAATCAGCGGAACTGAAGTTGCATTATCTATCGCTTCCGGCTCAGGCAAGGAGCACATGGCCCTTATTTCTGCGCTTCTTTCTCTTCCTGTTGGCGTCCGCTTCGCCGTCCTGACGCAGGAAGGGATTATCTATCTGTGAGACTCTTGTTATGAATAATTCTGTGGGATATCTGACTTCTTCCAGAATTATACAGATAGAAAATTTGATTAATGTTGTCATATAAGTATCAGAATTTTTATAATAACAGCCAATAATAATTAATAGCCTTCAACTCGCATACGCCAGATTAATAATATCATTGGCTGAGTAATTATTATCTTAAAGGTATAATCCTGCAGTCTATCTAAAAACAGAGTGAGCTGTTTTATATATCAAGATTAAAAACTTTTTTAAAAAAAGTTCGCGGCACCATTAAACAAAAAACAAAAACAAAAGTCTTGAGAAAATTATCTTCTTCTTTTCTTTGCAGGTTTTCTCTTTGTTCTTCTAGCAACCTTTTTCTTTTTTCTTTTAGCCATCTTAACCTCTTTTTGCTGATTTTTATTAAAACATAAGAGTTAATTTTCTTTAAATATCTTTCTGAAATCAGAAATTTTTCCGGAAAGCAGAAAATCAGGGAAAATTTTGCCGTCGGTAATGCAAGAGTGCCAAAATACTGCAAAAGCTGTAAAAATTGTTTTTATCCGGACCTGAAAGAAATAACCCATGCTATCATGAGAAGAATGAAGAGAATTAGAACAAGCTTCGTTGCAATTTTGTATGATTTCATTGCAATTTTCTCTGATTTTGTAATTCCCAGGACGGTCAGGTAGAAGAATCTTCCTCCGTCAAGGAACCCGAATGGAAGCATATTGAACAAAGCAACCATTATATTTATTATTGATATCCACCATAGCAGGTCATAAATAAATACAGAGAAAGATGTCAAAGGCTTGTAATATACATTTGGATTTTTGAAGAAGAATATTTTTGTGTAGAACTTCTGCGATTCACGGGAATTTCTGAATCCTACTCCCAAGAAAGCCCTGCTTGAATTTTCAGGATGTTCGCCAAGATTTATATTGTATTCTCCTTTAGTAGTCTTTATGATCACAGCATTTCCCGGAGAATATTTTTCAATTCCCATTATAAATCCATCAAGGTCTTTTATCTCATTTCCGTTTACTTCAGTTATTGCCCCGCTGATATTGTTTCTTATTGCAGGAGCGTCAAGATATGCAACTATAAATCCGGTATCTTCTGATTTCTCAAGCTGAAGCTTCAGACTATCTGAATCTATCAGGAAATTCTGGTTTTGAGTTTGCAGCTGCAGAAGGCTGCCTGAAACATTTGTTATATTTGTCACGTCGCTTATATTGACAATGCCATAGCTGTAAGATGCAAATATAGCTCCTGAAGGAGCGAATAGTATCTTGAATGATGCTAAAAGAAGAATGAAGAAAATCAATGCTATAATTGTATTTGCAAAAACCCCCGCCCCGAGAATTGCCATTTGCGGCACATTCTTTTGTTTTTTCATCTGACCTTCATCCTGCTCAACGAAAGCTCCAAGTATCGGCCCGAGGAATGCTACTCCTGTAGATTTTATCCTCACATTATTTGCTTTGGCAAGGATTCCGTGCGAGAACTCATGAACGAATGCCACTATTACAATTGCTGCCAGGAAGTATACAAAGTAAAAAGGCGGAAACAGGTTCTTAGCTCCAAAAAGCTGGGGGAAATAAGGAATCAACGGCAGGAGAGGTGGAGTCTTTATGACGGAAGTTATTTCCGGAACTTTTAGATAGATGTAAATGGCCTGTCCTATTATAAACATAATTCCTGCAAATAAAAGGTATGAAATGCTTATGATAACATAATGGAGCGAGCGTATCTGTTTTCCAAACTTCCTGCCTATATAATCTATGAGCTTTACACCCACCTGTGTTTTATACAGGTACAGCAGCCCTTCCCTTGCAATATTCTTTCTCTTTGAATACAGGAAGATTATTACAAAAAGCGTAAAGATTACAAGAAAACTCAAATCGTAAGTAATTATAAGGTTCATTATTTATCTGCTCTGTTTATTATTCATTTGCTGGTTTATAATTAGTAATTTTACTTTTTCTTAATTGCCCTGAAAGACTTTCTTCCGCAGTTTCTGCACCTTACTTTTCCGGATAGAATCTTCTTAGGCTCTACTCTTATTCTTGTACTGCAGTCCTTGCATACAAACACATTCTTGTACATTCTGTTCATTGCTTCAGGTATTTTCGTTGCCATGTTTTGTTTTTAGATAGCTTAACCTTAATAATTAATGTTAATGTTGAACCCGGCGCTTGGTTAAACCTGCTCACCAGATTGTTTATGCTTGATTTACGCGCTTAACGCAGCATTATCGTGCGGGTTTATACATTAGTTATTATTTATCCTGCCGAATTATTTAATTGCATTAGTTATTATTTATCCTGCCGAATTATTTAATTATATCTTTCTCTTAATTATCTTTGCTCCTTCAACGTCCCAGTACTCCACGCTGTCTCCTTCATTTATCTCCATTTCTCTTGCCTCTTCAGTGAAATTAATGTCAAAATTTTCAAAGGTCTCAAGGTCCATCATATTTGCCGTATTATTTGCAATTGACAGCACCTGCCCTTTATTCTTGCCGATTGTCGGCACTTCGAACCTTTCGCTTCCGGGAACTGCTATGACCCTCTTTTTGTCGTCAATAACTCCAATAGCTTCAATCCTGCACTTGCTTGCTCCATGCTTTCCTGATTTGGATATGTCATTGCTTCTTACTATGCATGCATTTCCGTCAATTATTATCGCCGTTCCGCTCTTTGCTGCTGTTGCCTGTATTAATCCGCGAGCCATGAATGATTCAAATAGAGAACGTTTATAAATGTTTTTGGTATAATAATCATCATGGCAAAAGAGGCATCAAAAACATCATCGGCATCAGCAAGCAGGGAAGAAGTCGTTGGTTATCATAAAGGCTCTCTCAATACTCTCCTCGCTGAAAGGAATGAGCTTGTAAGGATTGTTCAGGTTACAGAATCATTAATCCAAGCTCACCTTAAGGCTCTGCAAGAGTTAGGAGTGAAGATAGAAGCTCAGTCAGAAAGGAAGAAGTAGCTATTATCCTGCAATAATGCTTAAATAATCTATTAGTGACTGGTCCCTATGGGCGCTGATTGGGGCAAGCAGGATGAAATACCCCTTCCTAGTCATAGATGGGTTGTAGGGAGGGGAAAGAAATCTGATTCTCAAACACCTATATCTGTTTCTACTTATGATAATGCTGTAAATATATTAGTTGAAAGATATGAAGATAATTGTATAAGAGAAGAAATTGTTAGGACTCATCCAACTCAATTAAGAACTTATAAGAACTTTGGCTTTGAACATGGTGCTATTAGACTTAGATACTTTGTCAATGGGGGTTTTATCAAATTAAAACTACCTGATGCTGAAGACCGCTCTAGACATATTTCAACTCATCATTTGACCATTGGCGAGGTTCATAGTCTTGCAATATTATTAGATTTGCCCTAAAATCTAAGTCATAAATTAAACCTAAGAATTTTTAAACCTCCCTCATTTCTGCTCTTCATGACTGAAACAATTGCTAAAAACGATTTCATTGAATTGCGCTTCACTGGAAGAATCAGGGGCGGCGACATTTTTGATACTAATATTCCTGATGAGGCCAAAAAGATTGGTTTGGAAATAAATAATAAACCAGTGGTGATTTGCGTCAGCCACGGAATGATTCTTCCGAAGATAGATGATTTTCTTGTTGGAAAGGATATGGGTCAGGATTACAAATTAGATGTTTCTCCTAAGGAGGGTTTTGGTGAGAGGAGAAGGGAATTTCTAAAAGTTCTCCCAATGGACGTTTTCAGGAAGCAGAACATGATGCCTCAGGCAGGGATGGTTATGAGCTTTGACGGCATGCCTGCACGAATATCTGCTGTTTCCGGCGGCAGAGTGACTGTTGATTTCAATAATCCTCTCGCCGGCAAGGACTTGGTTTATGATTTGAAAGCCAGCAGGAAAGTTGATTCTATTAATGAAAAAATAAAGTCATTAATATTATTCTTTTTCAGGAAGGATGTTAAATTTGAGTTAAAGGAAAAAGAGAAGAAAATAATACTTGAGATTGATGACAAATTCAAGCTGTTCTTGGAAGTTTTCGCCCCGAAATTCAGGGAAATCCTTGGGATGGAGCTTGTTATAGAGGAAGCAAAAGAAAGGGCCAAAGTGAAAGAAGAAAAAACAGATATAAAAGAAGGCGAAAAGAAGGAAGCCAAAGAAGAGAAGGCAGGCAAGAAATAAAGGATAAGCAAAGAAGGAAGGGGAATCAATATAGCAGTATTTTGTCTAAATATTTATAAACTTCTAAACCATTTTTAGAATCATGGCTGCAGAAATCTTTGTAAAATCCAGCCTCCAAAGAGATGCTGACATAAACCCCGAACTCCTGGAAGTTGATAAGGAATTAGAGGAGCTTATCAAGAAGCAGACTGCCAAGGTAAAAGTGGTGGGAGTTGGCGGAGGCGGAGGCAACACTCTAAGCAGAATGAGGGAAATTGGCATTAGAGGGGGAGAGATGATAGCAGTAAATACAGACGCCCAGGATCTTCTATATACAGATGCTGACCACAAAATCCTTATTGGAAAAGAGCTGACAAGAGGGTTAGGGGCAGGAAGCAATCCAAAGATAGGAGAGGAGGCAGCCCGCGAGCAGGAGCAGGAAATAAAGAAGAAGCTTTCAAATTCTGACATGGTGTTTGTAACATGCGGCCTTGGCGGGGGAACAGGAACAGGGGCAGCTCCGATAATAGCCGAGCTTGCAAAGAAACAGGGCGCATTAACAATTGGTGTTGTCACGCTTCCCTTTACAATTGAAGGAAATAAGAGAATGGAAAATGCCCTCTATGGGCTTGAAAGAATGGACGGCATTGTTGATACTCTCATAGTCATTCCAAACGACAAGCTTCTTGAATTAGCTCCGGAGCTTCCTCTTCCAACAGCTTTCAAAATAGCAGACGAAATCCTGACCAATGCTGTGAAAGGAATAACTGAATTAATAACGAAGGCAGGGCTTGTTAACCTTGATTTTGCCGACGTCAAGACAGTAATGTCAAACGGCGGCGTTTCATTGATTGGAATGGGCGAGTCAGACTCACAGCACCGCGCTATTGAAGCAGTAGAAAAAGCCCTTCAGAATCCCCTGCTAGACGTTGATATAAGCAATGCTGAAGGGGCTCTGATTAATGTTATCGGAGGGCAGGATTTAAGCCTTGAAGAATACAAGACAGTCCTTGAATATGTCGGCAATAAATTAAACCCCGACGCAAAGATGATTGGCGGAGCGCAGATATCAGAGGACATGGACAAGTCAATAAGAGTTCTTGTAATAATTACGGGCGTTAAAAGCTCGCAGATAATTGGCAGTTCTGCTTCCACGCCTGAGAAAAGAAAGCAGGCCGAGATGTCAAGCGAGCTGGGGATTGAGTTTGTGGAGTAGTGAAGACAGGATGATGTTGTTTTTAGTTACTTCTATTAAGTTAAGACGCTATAGAAAGATTTAAATAGTACTTATAATTATCATAATCATGAGAGAAACTACTAAAAGGAAAATCACAGGAAATTTTGACTGGCAGCCTGCAAGCGTAGTTTCAGCCTTCGTTCAGGGGGAAGATGCAAAAGATATCTACGATTCTATCAAAGATTTGAATCTTGGCTGGTGTGATTATGATCCTAAAACTAAAACTTTAAGAGGAGATAATCCATTTATAGAAGCCAGAATTGATTCTTTAGTAAGGCCTCTCGGCCTGAGAGTTGCTAACTTGGGGGATTTAGGCAGGCCGGAAATTATGAGGATAGTCAAGGGTAAGTACTATTCTGGCACTCCTGCTCTGGTATTAAGGAGCATGAAGGATTCTAATACAACAAACCTGCCCCTTGTAAAGAGAGTTGCTGAATTAGCTGAAGAGAAAGCTGGCAAACTGAAATTTCCTTTTATGGTTAAAGGTTTTGATTCTCCAGAAAGCTATTCCGTTGTTCCAAGAGATGATTTTACAGTAATTTGTGATGAAAGGCTTGATGGAAAATACGATGGGAAGAAATTCTCAGATGTTGATGAGTTAGGTCTTCCTGTTTTCGATAAAGGTGGAAACAGAACTTGGTACGCAAGAGGAGAAGGCTTGTCTGGGGTTTACCTGGACAGTGATCTTGGCCTGTATTCCAGGAACGACTACCTTGCTTACTCCGATGATTATGGCAGGGTGGTTTTAGTGAGCGAAGCGAACCAAAAATTCAGCGCCGAAGGCGCTGCGCGCGAAAATTTGGGCATGAGGCTTAATGAATTGAAAGTTGAAAGAGACAGGCAAGTTGAGGAAGCTATAGCTGTAGTTGAAAAGAAATACGGAAAAGCAATGAAGCTAATGAAGGGTTAAACAAAAGTTATTTATACTAATCTGTTTTATTCTTTCTGCCCGGCTTAGAGCCGAGCCACACGCCGATTTATCAGCGCATTTTTGTTGATTGTGCCATGAATTTCAGAGAGCCCATGCGTGGACTTTCGTAGGCAGGCAGTAAGAAATTATTGCTCTGAAGGTAAATTGGCTATTTAGTTGGGCTTGTCTGGGGTTTATCTGAACAGTAATCTTGACCTGAATTCGAGGAACGACCTCCTTGCTAGCTCCTATGATGATGGCAGAATGACTCGGTCTTACGGGCACATCATGATAGAAAATTCCCTATACAAGCAAATCTGCGATTATGAAAATCTCTTTCTAGCATATAAGAAGGCCAGAAAGGGCAAGACTAAGAAGAGAGATATTTGTGAATTTGAAGTTGGCTTAAGGGAAAATATCTATGTTCTGCATCTAGAACTGAAAAATCAGACTTACTCTCCCAAACCTCTGGTTACTTTTATTCTTCGCGACCCTAAAACGCGAAAGATTTCAAAATCTGACTTTAGAGATAGAATAGTGCATCATGCTATAATTAATGTCATCGGCCCAATTTTTGAAAAGAGCTTTATTTATGATTCCTGTGCCAATCTAGTTGACAAGGGTACTTTATTTGCTATTAAAAGATTGGATTATTTCAAAAGAAAAGTTACTCATAATCTTAAATCGGATGCTTTTTGTTTGAAAGCTGATATAAAGCATTATTTTCAAGAAGTAGATTTAGAAATACTTATGAGTATTATTAAGAGAAGAATTACCGATGATAAAGTTTTATGGTTGATTGAACAAATATTAGCCAATTCTGCAAACGGGGGGGGGGCGAACGACTTTTAGGTATGCCATTAGGTAACTTGACAAGCCAATTCTTTGCAAATGTCTATCTTAACGAGTTGGATTATTTTGTAAAGCATCAATTAAGAGCTAAATATTACATAAGATACGTTGATGACTTTGTAATACTGCACGAAACAAGGGAACAATTAACAAAATGGAAAGAAGAGATAAACAACTTTCTCAATAATAAGCTAAGATTAACCCTACATCCAGACAAATCATTCATAAAATATTTATCCGCCGGCATTGATTTTGTAGGATTCAGAAACTTCTATCATCACAAATTCTTGAGGAAGAGGAATATTCTGTCAATAAAGACTAAAATTAAAAAGTATAAAGAAGGAAAGATAAGTTACGATAAAATGCTGGAGATATTTCAAGGATGGAATGCCTACGCAAAATGGGCAAACAGTTTAATGGTAAGAAGAAGAGTAGTGGGGATGATTTACAAAACTTTTGATTAATTATTGCTTTTTACGCAAATTATATCATCAATTACCTAAATGATTATAAAATATCTGATTTGTTTCATCACAATAATCCTCATTTTATTTGTTTATTACCAGTAAACATAATTAGTATAATTTTGTATATCTATATTAAACAAAATTTCTCCGGATATCCGGAACAAGCTATTTTATCTTCCCCATCTTTCTCGCCAGCTTTTCTGTTTCTTCTAAAAGCTGGCGGACTTCACTGATACTATCATCCCAGAATTTATCGTCAGTTATGTCAATTCCCATTTTTTTGAAGATGTTTTTTGGCGATTCAGAAGTTCCTGTGCTTAGAAATTCCTTGACTTTGCTTATGAATTTCTTGTCTTTCCTGACTTGTTTTTGCATGTACTTTGATATCAGAAGGCCGGAAGCATATGAATAAACGTAGAAAAACCTCCTTATATGGCTCCAGTAAGCCCACCAGTTCTCGCTGCCTTCGTCCTGGCTTACAAAATCCCCCATATAAGCGCTCATGTGCTTTTTGAAAATTGCGCCGATTTCTTCCTTTGACAAATAACCTTTCTCTCTGTGCGTTTTGTGCAGTTCTGCTTCAAAGCCATAGCATGCTGCCTGCCTGAATATTGTGCTTACATCTTCATTTAGCTTCATCATCATTAAAGCCAGCCTTAATTCATCATCAGCTTCGCTGATCAGCCTTTCAATGACAAAATCCTCCATGAAAGTGCTTGCGACTTCTGCTGTAGATGTTGGAGTTCCAAAATTAATTGCGTTTTGTTTCGCTCTTATGAGCTCATTATTAATGCCATGCCCGCTCTCATGGGCTATTGTAAGAGCATCCTGAAGCCTGTTTGTGTGATTTAGCATTATATAAGTAGGGAGATTCTTTCCTAAATGAATGCAGAATGCCCCGCCTGCTTTTCCCTTTCTTGGAAATACATCCATATTTCCTTCATCGGTGAATCTTTTAAATATCTCTGAAAAATCCTCATCTAAGTTTTTGAAAACTTCATAGATTAATTTTACAGAATCATTATAGGAATACTCTTTGTCAATATTTCCATAAGGAACATTCCTTTCATGATATTCAAGCTTTTTAACTCCAAGAAGCCCTGCCTTTAGCCTGTAATAATCCCTTGCTACATCAAAGCTGTTAGCCACTGCTTTTATCATTGAATCAACAATATTAGTCTCAATGTCATCCCCTAAATGCCTTGCTTCATCAGGTCTGCTGAATTTTCTCAATTCGTCATTATTTCTCTTGTCAGTAATTATTGCATTAATTTCTTCTTCAGCAATTGCAATATTCTTTGATATTACCTCATTGACAAGCCTTGCAGCCCCGTCTCTCGTTTTTTTGTCGGCACTGCTTGTCAAGCTCATCAATTCCCAGAAATTCTTCTCTTCCTCAGTCCCTTTTATTTCTATCTGCCTCAATTCTTTTGAAAACAGCCTGTCTACCATGTCCACCCACTTTTCATGAGATGTAACGGACTTGATATTCATTATTTTCTCTTCCTCATCGCTGAGGAGGTGCCTTGCTTCCCTGAATGAGTTCTTAAGGTAATTTCTGTAATGAATCAAATCAGGATGTTTTAGAAATTTATCCTGATTTATTTCAGGTATCTTGGAAATGTTCAGGGGAAAAAACTGCACTTCATTTCCAAGCTTGATTAATCTGTCCTGAATCTTTGCAAGCCTGGCCTTGATTTCAATGTCATCCTGGTTCTGCTGGTTCTTTAAAGAATAATAATACCCTGCCTTCCCTCCTCCGCTGAATTCCCTAAGAAGCTTCTCTAATTCATCAAGGGCTTCCTTTAAAATCTCCGGATTTTCCAGATAATCCCTCCTCGGCTTCCACCTGTTTATAAAATTTCTGTAAGCCCCCTCCAGTTTCATTAAATAATTCTGAAAGTCCGGATCATCCTTTAATAACAAGGGAGTAAGATCCCATTCAGTTTTTATTTCCTTATTATTATCTTTCTTCATCTTTATTATTTGTTTTCATAGAGCATTGGGTTTACTTTCTTCATCTTTATTATTTGTTTTCATAGAGCATTGGGTTTACTTTCTTCATCTTTATTATTTGTTTTCATAGAGCATCAGGTTTAAAAACATCTCCAAATATATTTCTTTATGGATTTCAGTATGAATCTAAAAGAGAAGTTCTCCGGTCTTTCGTCGTTCTTTGTGCAGTGCAGGAGAGTCTGGACTCTTCTTAGAAAGCCAAGCAGAGATGAATTTAAGTCAATCTCAAAGATATCCGGGATTGGAATTCTGCTCTTGGGACTGCTTGGATTCATTATAGCCCTTGTTCTTGGAGTTTTTAAGTGATGATGAAACAGCAGAAGCACCTTCCCCACCAAAACATATAAAAACCCCTTCTTCTGCAGTATGTTATAATTCTCAATAAGCCAAGGCTTATCTGGGATTAGAGATATAGTGAAAGACATAATTAATTGAGCAAAATAGCATGTCTTTCCCTTGATAGTCCATGACTGACTGTTCAACTATTGAAGTCCTTGACTATAAAAGCAGGCATAAAAAGTTATAAAGGGCAGATATTAAAGAAATGAGCAATAACAAAATAACAAAATAGCAAAATGGGTTCAATATTTATTATTAAAGTAACGACGAATAAAGAAGACAGGGCTTTGGAAGCAATAGCTGACAGAGTCAGGAAGAAGAGCCTTGCAGTTTATTCAGTTTCAAGGCCCCACGGTCTGAGAGGATATATCTTATTGGAGGCTCAGGACAGGGAAAATGCAGAAGAGGCAGCATTTAATCTGCAGTATATCAAGGGAATAATAGGGAAGACCATAACTTATGAAGAGATTAAGAATATGATTGAGCCGAGCGTTGAAGACATTAATATTGAGAAGGGAGACATTGTTGAGATGATATCAGAGCCTTTCAAGAAGGAAAAAGCGAAAGTTGTAAGAATAGACAAGCAGAAAGGGGAAGCAGTAGTCACTATCTTAAGTGCGGCAATTCCGATTCCGGTAACTGTAAAGTTAGATAATCTCAGGATAATAAGGAGGGAAGAAGTCGAAGAGCTTAAGGAAGAAGAAAATGAAGAAGAGGAAGGAATGTTTATATAAGATGATAGTTAATTACAAAATGAATCCAGGGAAGTTGATGTAATAAGATGATGATTAAACTTTTAGTAGATGGCGGAGACATGAAGCCCGGCCCGGCAATAGGGCAGCAGCTTGGGCCGACGGGAATCAACATCGGGCAGGTAATTCAGAAAGTCAACCAGGCTACTTTGGATTTTAAGGGAGTGAAAGTTCCCGTAATCCTGGATGTCAATACAAAGACGAAGAGCTTTGACATTAAGGTTTCTTCGCCTCCAACATCAGCCCTCATTAAAAAAGAATTGGGAATTGAGAAAGGCTCCGGAACCCCAAAAACTTTCAAGTCCGGAAATATGTCCATAGAGCAGATAATCTCTATTGCTAAAGTAAAATATCCAAATATGATAGCATCAGAATTCAGCTCGGCAGTAAAGTCTGTTTTGGGAACATGCTTGAGCGCAGGAATACTTGTTGAAAGCAGGGATCCAAGGGAAATTAGCAGGGATATTGAGAAAGGGGCTTATGATTCTGAGATTAGCTCCCAAAAAACAGATACAAGCTCTGAAAAAAGAAAGGCTCTTGACGGATATTTTGCATCTCTGAAGGCTAAGCAGGAGCTTGAGCTTAAGAAGGAGGCAGAGAAGAAAGCTGAAGAAGAAGCTAAGAAAGCCGTCGCTGCCTCTGCCAAACCAAGTGTGGCCGGAGCTCCCGGAACTGTTGCTCAGGCTGCAGAAGTTGCTCCTGCATCTGGCAAGGCTGCTGCAGAACCGAAGAAAGCCTCCCCCGCAGATGCTAAGAAAGCAGCCAAGAAGTAAATTTAAATTTTTCTTTTAGTAAGGATTAAAAAGTCATCTAATTTTAATTATTAGTTTGGGATCGTAGTACAACTTGGCTAGTATTCAAGCTTTGGGAGTTTGCGATCTGGGTTCAAATCCCAGCGATCCCACTTTATTTAAAACAGAATTTAATTTTTCTCTTTTATGAGAATTAGAGAATCCTATTTTTTCTCCAAAATTTTTAAGACTCTTTCTTAAAACTCTGATATAAAATATGGGTCTTCTATTGCCGTCTCTAATAATTCTACTCCTTGAAATATCAAAGTTATATAATTTATATACCCCTGCTAGGTTGTTTATTAGCTCTTCAGATATACATGCACATCCTGCATTTCCTTCATTAAGAAATCCATCAGTATCCATTAATCCTCGAGCAAAACCCCGTAAAAAATCTTCTGAATATATCTGAATAGGTTTTAACAATCTTATTGTAAAAGTTTTATCTTCTTCCCAAGTTAAATATTCTCTAATCAGTTTATAAAAATCTTTAGAATTGATATTTAGGACAATAGAATTATCTTCTTCTCTATGGGATATAATAGGATTCAAATTCATTTTTTTCAATAAATCTGAAAGGTAATTTAGATAATTTATATCAGTTACTAAAGACAAATGATAACGAGTCCTGTAACGCGAGTCATTATTCTTAATAGAATCATATTTTTTATGATAAAAGCTTCCATCTCCCGCGAAAGCCCCCATTAACTCTCCTATCTCAAAATCCGTTAATTCTCCAACGTTAAAATCTTTATGCATTTTAGGTTTGAATTTTCTAACTTGATAGTAGATTGTTGTAATGCCTAAACCCATTAATCTTTGAATTTGCCTCAAACTCTTGCCATTACTTGTTAATTGTCTGATCTGCTCTTTTTCTTCAAGAGATAGTCTATGATAATGCAACCTTACCATCTATAAATTAATGTCATGAAAACTATATAACCTCTTCGAAACTATTCCAAAGAAGTGAAAGCAAATGATTTAAAAAGCTTCTTTTTCTAAGAGATTTATATTAAAGAGATTTATCTCATAATCAAAATGGAACGCACAAAAAAAGTAAAGCAGGCAGGAAAATTCGGAGCAGGATACGGCAGGAAAGTCAGGGAGGGCTTCGTCAGCGTCGAAAGCAGGCAGAGAAAGAAGCAGGTATGCCCTTTCTGCAAGTCTCTAAAAGCAAGAAGGAAGTCAGCAGGCATATGGAAGTGCAAAAAATGCGGCAAGAAATTTGCATCAGGAGCTTATTACTTAGCAAGGTAATATCCTCAAAATCTCCACATAATAAAGATAATATAAATGATATAATAAATCAATATACCTCCTTAATTTAATATAAATGATATAATAAATCAATATACCTCCTTAATTTAGAAGTTATTTAATAAATCAATATACCTCCTTAATTTAGAAGTTATTTAATAAATCAATTGTACAATTAATATACAGCAAAAATTCATAAATCAATATTAATCTAAATAATCTATTTGTACATGATGCCTGCATCTTCTGGCATTATCTGTCTAACCTATAAAATCAACAAAGTTTAAAAGGCAAGATTATAATTAATTACAATGGCAGTATATAAATGCTTTAAGTGCGAGAAAAAGATATCTCACAAGAACCTTGAAGCGAGGTTTGTATGCCCTAGCTGCGGCTACAAGGTGTTTTACAAGCCAAGAAAAGTTGTTAAAAAAGTGAAGGCTGTTTAAGATGGCTATTCTACTGCAATAATATTTAAATTCAGGCTATTCTGCTTCTTATCATGATTATTGATTTAAGTAAATATAGTCCTGTCGGGCTATCTGAGAAAGGATGGGAAGAAATTAAGCCTCCTGTTTTTTCAAATTTAGACGGCATTTTGAAAGAAGATATTGTTGACAGATTAAAGGAAGGCGAATGCTTCTCAAGACATAGTGCATGGGATTTTAACGGCTCGGTTTATTTTAACGAAGGCAGATTTCATGAAGAGGTATGGGTCTATTGTAAATTAGTAGAAGTTCTTGAAGGGGATACTGCAATGGATGTAATCAATCAGGCAAGGGAAAAATACGGTCAAGCATAACTTTTTAAACATATTTCTGCTCGGCCATTAATGGTTGCCGAAAAGGAAAGCGATTTTCAACCGGAGAGAATACAGGAACTTCAGATTCTTGAGCAGAACCTGCAGAATTTATCCCTTCAAAAGCAGGCTTTTGACTTTGAGCTAAGTGAGAGCGAGCATGCTCTTGAAGAGCTTTCCGGCTCCAAAGGAGAAGTTTTCAAGATAGTCGGGCAGGTAATGATTAAGTCTGAAAAAAACACCCTGAAAGACGAGCTTGAGAAGAAGGTAAAACTCCTTTCTTTAAGAGTGAAGGCATTTGAATCGCAGGAAAAGGATATTAATGAAAGAGCAGATGCCATTAGAGAGGAATTAACAAAGAAAAAGCCATCAAAGTAGCGCTATAAATAAAAAACCAATCTTATAAAATTCTATAGAAATCTTTAAATACCTAACCAAATTAAATTCTCCATGCCTATAGAAACAATAAGAAAGAGTTTATCAGGATGGTTTGGAGGAAATTCTTCTATTGATGAGGATTACCTGGAAATAGACGTTGAAAGAAGGGAAAGAAAGTCTAAAATTGTCATAAGATCTTTTATCCTGAGGAAGTTTGAGGACATTAATGACATTCTTGCAGCTTTAAGAGAAGGTTATACTATCGCTGTGGTTGACATAAAGCAGCTGAAGTCCCGCGATATTGTTGAATTAAAGCGCGCTATCTCAAAGATAAAGAAAACTGTTGAGGCCATGGATGGGAGCGTTGCCGGGTTTGGAGAGAACACAGTAATAGCAACTCCTTCATTTGCAGAGATTTACAAGCCCGGCATGTCAATGCCCTCCGGAGCAGGCGCAGGCATGGGCGGAATGCCAAAGGATTCTTTTTTTGAAGAGTGATTCTGAAATTCTATTAAAAAACAAAAGGTTAAGCTTATAATTAACTGACACGCGTTACTCAATAGGACATTAAGTTATAGACAACTGCGTTACTTATGTGACATGCTTTTTGCAGTTCTCTATCTGTCTAACTGCATCTTCTTGTAACCTAACCTGTGCAGTTATCCATAATAGTAATGAATTGTATTTACAATAATGAGCTGAACAATAATTTTATCATTAGGCTAATTGATAGATCTTACGTATTTACAATAATGGGCTGAACAATAATTTTATCATTAGGCTAATTGATAGAGCTTACAGTCTATCCGCATAGGTCTAGTTTATGATAGAGCTTACAGTCTATCCGCATAGGGTTAGTTATAGGCAATTTATCAACTACAAAACTATCTAACCTATGCCTGTCAAAAACTTGTCTTAGTTCATCAAGAACTTTATGTTCTTGAGTGCATTCAAAAATTAACATTTTTGATGTTTGAGCATGCTCAAGAATCGGATTCCAAGATTCTTGACATATAAGGATAGGTTCTTAGAGGTAATAAGCTGAGCGAAGCGAGGCGTGGAAGGCTTTATAAGGATATTTTTATCTTCATAATTATGAAAACTTTATTCGTTCGCGCTATCAAGAAACTTGAGTTTGATAATGCGAAGCTCAAAGAGTTAGTTGAAATTCTGCCTAAAGAGATTCACATCACTTATTCCGTACAATATTATAATCTGGCAAAGCATGTAAAAGATGAAGTGGAGAAGGCAGGAATTAAAGTTCATAAATTCCTGCAGATTATCGGATGCAGGGCTTTAAAAGCAGAGGAACTTCCCATTCTTCACATTGGCTCTGGTAAATTTCACGCCACCAACCCTAACTTATTCATGATATCAAAGAATATAACTTTATTTGATGGTTATTCAATAAATAAAGTTGGTACTAAATATATAGAAGAGGCTGAGAAGAAGAGGAAGGCAAAGCTGTCAAGGTTTTACTCAGCTAATAGTGTCGGCTTGCTTGTATCAAACAAGCCAGGCCAGCATGATATAAAAAAGGCCATAAATTTCGCAAATTCAAATAATTCTCCTGATAGAAAGCTGTACTTGTTCCTTTGCAATAATATAAATCCAAAAGAATTTGAAAATTTCAGCATTGATTTCTGGGTTAATACTGCATGCCCGAGAATTGAGGAGGATTCTTCAGAAATAATAAGCCTGGACAGGATAACGAGGATGAAAGAGTCACAGCAATAATCAGTATATAATTAGCATGAGGCATAAACCCTATGATTCTAACAATTAGCGGGGGAACTCTAATATATAATAAAGGCGATTAGACAATAATTGCACCAGTAAGTTGCCTTATAACCAAGAATAATTAACTGATATCTGTAAAACGCTGATTTAAACTGCATGCAAGCGTCGGCATATTAATTGATGTTAAGACGGCTGTTTAGAATGAGCATAAATGCTATTGATAATAGTTATATTAAAAATTAGTGCGGAATTTAGCTAATCACCTAAATTTTAGTATGAAGTCCATTACTATAACTTCTGAACTATAAATATCAATAATTTCTCCGCGGATTACTTCATGCTCATTATTTCTATTGTCAACACCATCTAACAAAAATTAAATTCTTCTTTCTATACATCTCCTTTCTTTCCTGAACTACAAAATAAAAAAACAAAAAATACAAGAGATTTTAGTCTCTTGCAATAACAAATATTGCTCTCAAGGATACTATCACTGCGGCTGGCACGATGAGTACCATCAATGCAGAAAGTATTCCCGCTATTTGCGGTATTACTCCAAGCACAGAGCTTCCCATGAATGCAACGATTACTAAAGCCAATGATGCTATGAGGAAAGCATTTGCATCTCCTACTCCCACATTGAGCAAGCCAACAACAAGTCCTATAAGCACCAGCACTATTGGTATCCAAACAACGTTTCCAAGGCTAGACTGGAATAGTCCAAGTATCACTGCTAAAATCACTCCAATCAAAAAAGCCCATGCCCCGATAGTATTAGAGCTCTTACCCTTTGGCATTTTACACCTCCTTATTAATAATCTGGTGAGGTATTTTCCGTTTATAAACATTCCCCCGTTCTTATTGCCGCAAATACTGCAGGCAAAATACTATATTCCACAGAATATAAATCTTTATAAATGGTTGCAACTCTAAAAGCATAACAAAAATGAAGTTAAAAATATTTGGTTTGGTTTTCAGCATTTTGTTAATAACTGTTTTGGCAGGTTTGGCAAGTGCTGCTGTCGTTGCTGCTCCCGTATCATTCAGTAATTCTACTCTTCCAAGCGATGATACAACAACCAGAACATTGATGTTCAATTTTAATCTGACAAGCAGTGATATTGCTAATGCCAATATAATCTTATCTGTTGCTGGATTGAGCGGATGGGCTCCTGCTTTGAGCAAGACATCAGATGCTATTGCTCCCAGCGCAACTAATACATATAACCTTCAGGTAACAGCTCCAAAATACACAAATTCTCCGACTGCCGGAGCCATTGCAGTAAATTATTCCAATGGAACTTCAATAGCAAGCATTCCTGTATCAATAACTCTCAACAACCACAACTCCCTCATCTTCACACCAGCTCCAGCAGCTTTGACAAAATCAGCAAACCTGACTAATGTAACTTTAAGAAACGACGGAAACCAGGTCCTAAATAGCATAACTGCATCAATTGCTAATAATTCTATAACAGACAGCGAGGGAGAGGTATTATCTCTGAGCTTAGTATCTTCAAAGGCACAGCCTTTCTCGTTAAATCCAGGAGAGAACATAACCCTCAATGTGTCTTACTCAAGCGATCCTGAGGACATTGATTTGCTTCTCGGGGAAACTTCAACGATAATGCGCGCATCGTCAGGCTCTGCAAACGCCACGACAACTATTAAATTCATAAATGAATTCTGTGATTTCGGAGAAAGAGGAAATGATGTCAGGATAGTCTCTGTAAGCGATGAAACCTCAAGCAACGGAAACTTCAAATGGGAATTATTGCAGGATGTTGAAGTTGAAGTAAAGGTTGAAAATAATGCTAATGATGATGACGACATAACTGTTGAACTGATGGTTTATGATAAAAGTGATGGAAATGATCTGTATTCTGCGGAACAGACGGTCTTTGTTGAGCAGGACGAGAGGGAATCAGTACTTTTCAACTTCATTCTTCCGGCGGATACTCCGGACAATGGAAGGATATATGTAAAA
The DNA here is from genome assembly GCA_018304165.1 of Candidatus Pacearchaeota archaeon. Lineage (GTDB taxonomy): Archaea > Nanobdellota > Nanobdellia > Pacearchaeales > GW2011-AR1 > JAGVWS01. Next base: position 886 of record JAGVWS010000030.1, on the reverse strand, counting down.
GCTTATATTGATGAAGATGAGCAGTGCGTCTCTCACTGGAGCAGCACGAGCTTTGAGACAATAAACCTTGAAAGCAAGGAGAGGTGGGATGTGGGAATGACCGACGTTGAAGTGGAAAGCCCATTGTTATGCGGAGAGAGAGCAACGGTAGAAGCAGAAGTTCATAATATAGGAAAGGAAGATCAGAATAAAGTGCTTGTGAGCTTAACAAGCGATGATCTGAGCATAGACGAGGACATTACAGTTACAAACTTAGATGTTGGAGAAAGCAAGAAGATAAGCTTCCCTATAGAAATTCCCCGGGATGCTGAAGAGAAATTATACCAATTAGAGCTTCAGGCAAGGCACCACTACAACAAAGGAAGCGACAACTATGAAGATCTTACAGAAAGAATATTAAAGTCTTTCAATGTCCAGGGTAATTGCATAGCCAAGCCGAGCAGCGAGATATTAATCTCTCCTACTCTTGAATCAGAAGCCAGAGCCGGAAGGGACATGATAATAAGGACATCAATAAAGAATCTTGGAAAGGATACAATGCAGGTTTCCATTGTTCCGTTCGGATACGAGGCATGGTCGCAGTTGAAGAGCGTTGAGCCTTCTGCAGTGACTTTGGCAGGCGGAGAAAGCAAGGATGTCTCTATAACTCTGACTCCTAATGAAGATGCTTCCGGAGACCAGAGATTTACAATAAGAGCAGCATCAGGAACAAAGACAAGCGACCAGGAAGTTTCAGTGTTCGTGCAGCCGACATCCTCGCCGGTCAGCGGCTTATGGAACAGCATAAGGGAAAACTGGGTGGTGTGGATTATAGTTCTGGCAAACATAATCCTGATTGTAGCCATAATCATCGCTGCTGTAAGGCTGTCGAGAAGAGAGTAAATTT
>JAGVWS010000021.1 GCA_018304165.1 Candidatus Pacearchaeota archaeon | reverse complement strand
GAATGAACTTAAGAAAACTCAAGCATTGTTAAGGCAATTTTTAAATGAAAATACTCCTTCGTCAAAATTGCCTTTCAAATATCCGTCAAAAGAAAACTCATAAGCGGGATTTGCGCGTGTCTGCTCTTATATAACCTCTTTAACACTTTGCTTCATCCCAGGCTTATAGTTAATCATGCCGCCTTCCTTTTTTCTTTCTTAACAGGCTCATCTAAATGAAGCCCAGTGTATTCATTAAGATTGTAAAAAGGTACTCCTAACTTTTGAGCCTTTTCACGAATTTCATTAAAAGTTTTTGGAGTAACATAATTAGGATCAGCGAATAAACCTGTAACTTCTGGCTTGCCAACAACAAATTCATTATGACTCAAGCCTCTGTTTTGAACGGCAGAGTTAATCTCTTCTAATACTGCTTCTTTGCTTCTCAAGTTTCTCCCTGAACCATAATCTCTTATTTTATTAGTCACAGCAATAGAACTTATGTCTGAAGGATGAGCTGTGTAAATATCCCCTTCACCAATTAATATCCCAAGTTTGTTACCAAATGATCTTTGCGGAAGATAGTTTCCCTGCAATTTTAATTCTCTCTCCATTGAAGAAGCAGAGATTGTTGGTCGCTAATTAACAATAATATCAAGAAAATTTTTCCATAGTTCAGTTGGATCTAATTCTCCATTTCGTATTTTCCAATATATACCTTCTCCATTTATCGCATTATTGTTTCTTAATGCAACTAAATCGCTTCCAGACCCTACTGAATAAGGTAATGTATGAACCATAATCTCCCCAGGATGCCTTTTAAGAAATTCAGATACATGAACTCTTGGAGCGTGGGCATCAAAATCTTCTTCAACTTTTCTTACAAGTTCTCCCCAAGGTTTTGATTTACTTCCAACTTCTTCCAATTCTCTTGAAGCATAACCCATTCTTGCCAGACTTTTTCTAACATCGCCAGTATTTCCTGCTCTTGCATGCTTTCTGGCATCTTCCAAAGATGAATCTTGAAGTCTGCCTAGATATCCTCTCCTTATATCTTTTAATTTTTCTTTTATCTTACCCCTCTTATCATAATCAATTCCTTTCTTCTTCCACGCTTCCTTCTTCTTGTCATGAGCACTATCAATATCAAAGTAGAAGCCATATCTCTTGTTAGTTTCGGGGTGACCTTCAAAGTCCTGTTCTCTTTCATCTCTTGCTATTTCCACCATTTTCCCACTCTTCATCCAATGGTGTCTCTCTTCCTCTGTACGATACTGTTTTCTCCATAGGTTATCATCTGTTCCAAAATTGTGCGGCTGATAGTCAGAATCTTGCGAATATTTATTATCTTTTTGAGGGACTTGGCTTACTTTGCCCATTCTGGCTAATGACGCGAGTTTTGTTTTTGCTCTATCAAAAAGAGAAGGAGATTCTCTTTTCAATGATTCTGACGGATTCTTTTTTTCCATCTGCCCGAGCTTTCTTTGAAGAAGGTCTCCGCTCATGAGAAACATTAAACCTCCGGCTAAGAGAAGTAATCCTACAATATAACTATTGCCTGAAATGAAATTTTCAATCACGGCGAATCCGGTTATTCTGTTAATTGAGCTAGCCGTTATCAGAAGACCTGAAAGAGTAAATACTAAACCGAGCATGAGAAAGGCTCCTCTTTTCATAAATATAATAAGCTGTGAGAAGTTAAAAAGCTTTATAAGATTGAGTAGCTGACTAAATTAATGAAATTAGATAACGTCACAGTTGAATCTGATAGGCGATGCAGGGCAGAGGTTCTTGCAGAGATTTTGAAGGAAGTACCATTCGAAGTAAGGGGAAGCAGGGATTTAGAATTAACGGCAAGAATGGGTCTGGGAAGAATAATATACCTCAATGTTGCCAAGGGAGAACTCAGCGGATGGACGCTTGGAAATGATGCGAGAATAGAATCAAAGAGAGATGGAGCAAGATTTACTTATGATGGAAAGACTTATTCTCTATTAGTCCCAAGATATTGCGCGGCGTAAGTAACCTTTATAAAATTCGTTTTGTTAAGCTATTCATGGTTAAAACAGAGGAGATTCTGGAATCATTAAGCCCTATTGAGAGGAAAGTTCTGCCGTATATTAGAGCTATTCATGGTTAAAACAGAGGAGATTCTGGAATCATTAAGCCCTATTGAGAGGAAAGTTCTGCCGTATATTAGAGATGGGAGAGTAGAGGATATACAATCTAAGTCAGGAATGGACAGCACGTCTATCTTAAGGGCGCTGCAGTTTCTGGAAAAGAAAGGGATAATAAAGAAAGAAGTGAAAAAGAATAAAATTGTTGAGATAGATGACAACGGGAGGATTTATCTTGGAGAGGGGCTGCCAGAGAGGAAGCTTTTAAATGTTATATTCAGGGAGAAGAGAGCGGAGATTCAGAAGCTGAAGAAAGAGAGCGGGCTGGATGATAATGAGTTTAATGCTGCTCTTGGAGCCTTGAAGGGGAAGGCGCTGGTAAATGTAGAGAATGGCGGTATTGTCTTTGTTGGAGCAGGAGCAGAGTCAGAAGCGTCGGGGAAAATGATCGAAGAGAAATTTTTGGAGAGCTTGCCCAAAAATCTGGGCGAAATTAAAGACGAGCAGAAACTGGCTTACGAAAATTTAAGCGAAAGGAAGGGCATTATTAAGATTAAGGAAATTCAGGATTATTCTGTTGTCCTGACTCCTCTTGGAAAGGAAGTGCTGGGAGGCAAAGAAAGCAGAGCCAAGAGTATTAAATCTTATGAAGGAATGATTGAGGGAGTGACTCCGGAGATAATAAAGAGCAGGGAGTGGAAGGAAAGAAAGTTCAGAAGATACGACGTTGAAAGCCCCGTGCCGGAAATTCACGGAGGAAAAAAGCACTTCGTTAACCAGGCAGTAGAATACGGAAAAAGGACATGGATGGACATGGGGTTTAAGGAGATGACTGGAAAACTGACACAGACAGGGTTCTGGAATTTTGATGCCCTCTTTACAGCGCAGGACCATCCCGTAAGGGAGATGCAGGATACTTTCTATATAAAGAGCGCCAGGGGAAGGCTGCCTGAAAAGAAAGTAGTTGAGGCTGTAAAAAAGAGCCATGAGGGAAAAGTCGGGGGAAGCAGGGGATGGGGATATAAATGGAAGGAAGACGAGGCAAGGAAAGTTGTGTTAAGAACTCATACAACATGCCTCTCTGCGCAAACACTGGCAAAGCTGGGGGAATTAAAAAATAGCAAAAACAAAGAAGGAAAATACTTCGCAATAGGAATGAATTTCAGGAATGAGACTCTTGACTGGAGCCATGGATTCCAGTTCAACCAGAGCGAAGGAATTGTCGTCGGGAGAAATCTTAATTTCAGGCATCTTCTTGGGTATTTGAAGGAGTTCTTCAGGAAAATGGGTTATGAAAAAATAAGGTTCAGGCCGAGCTACTTCCCATATACGGAGCCAAGCGTTGAAATTGAAGTCTGGAATTCTGAAAAGAAAGTGTGGCTGGAGCTGGGAGGAGCCGGGATGTTCAGGCCTGAAGTGACAATACCTCTTCTTGGAGAACACATACCTGTTTTAGCGTGGGGGCCCGGATTTGACAGGACAATAATGGAGTATTATGAGATTAAGGATTTAAGAGAAATGTACGAGAATGATTTAAATAAATTGAGAAAAAAGAAAGCGTGGATGAAATGATTGAGAAAATAAGCTTGAGGAAATATAATCTGGGTGATATAAGGCATATAATGAAGTTATTTGTTAATGATAAAATCTTGAGACCTGTAAGCGTGCCAAAAAAGGCCAGTGAGATAACGAGAGCATATGAAATGAAGTGGCTGAAAAAAACAATCGGGCAATACAGAAAGAAAAATCCGGAAGAGTATAATTTAGTTATAACCATGAATGATGAGCCCATAGGGGGAATAGGTATAGGTAGCATTAATTATTATAATAATAGAGCAGCTTGCGGGTATTGGATTGGCGAGCCTTACTGGAGCAGAGGATATGGGACAAAAGCCCTGAAAGTATTCCTAAAAGAGGTAATTAAAAAATTCAAATTAGTAAGAATAGTAGCATATACCAATGACTATAACAAAGCATCAGCAAGAATACTGGAGAAGAATGGCTTTAGGCTGGAATGTATAAGAAAAAAAGCTGTAAAGGAAGGAAGGCGGTACTTAAATGACAAGCAGTATGTGTTGGTGAAATAAAAATGAAAAAAATAACTGCAGGTGACATAATCATCCGGATTATAGTAATTGCTTTGATGGCGCCGGGCATTTATGTCTTGATATCGGGGGTCGTGTAATGAGAATAAAAATAGATGACATGCTATTTTTGATATTAATTTTGCTAATGGTGGGTGTTGCTTTATGGAAATTATTTGGCTCTCCAACAGACACAGCGGCTGTAATAGGTGTTGCTTTATTTGTAACTGGGTCTGAAATGTTAGTTTGGAAAACTTTATTTAAGATTGACAAGAAAAACAACTTGGGTTTTATGAAGATTAAGAATAATATTGATAACTCTTTAAACCAAATCAATAACGATATAAGCCATATCAGAAGGAACATAGGGGATATCAATGATAAACTTATCATCTTAGCGGCAAGGAAAAAATAACATGGCCAACGTAAAATTTTCGCGCAGTGAATTTGAAAAAAGCGTGAAAATAACTAAGGAGATGGAAGAAAAGATTTCCATGTTTGGGACGCCGCTGGAAAGCCTGACAGATGGTGAAGTGGAGATTGACATAACTCCAAACAGGCCGGACCTGCTAAGCTTGCAGGGATATTTGAGAGCTTTTGAGGCATTCCTTGGGAAGAAAGGAAGAACAGGGATGAGAAAGTATGAAGTTAATAAATCTGATTATAAATTAAAAGTTGAGAAGAGTCTGCCAGATGAATGGCCGTACGCATTTGCATGCTTTGTCAAGGGATTAAAGATGAATGATGAGAAAATAAAAGAGATAATACAGCTGCAGGAAAAGCTTGGAACGACTTTGCTTAGAGACAGAAGGAAAGGGGGGCTTGGAGTTTATCCTCTTGACAAAATAAAATTCCCCATTGTGTTCAGGGGGATGGATGCTGATGAAATAAAATTCAGGCCTCTTGAGTTTAGCGAGGTTTTAACAGCAAGGCAGATTCTTGCAAAGCATCCTACCGGAAGAAGATACTCTCATATATGCGAGGCATGGAGCAAGATGCCCGTCTTTGTTGATTCTAATAATATCATAATGTCAATGCCGCCTATAATTAACTCGCATGATGTTGGTAAGGTGGATGAGGAAACAAGAGATGTCTTTGTGGAGGTTACCGGAAACGACAAGAATATTATTCAAAAAGCGCTTGTTATAATGGCGACGGCTTTGGCTGACATGGGGGGAGCAATATACCAAGTGGAGTGCAAGCAGCAAGACGGCGCAACAAGCAAACAGCCCTTACTTAAGCCGGAAGTGATGAAACTGAACACGAAAAATGTGAATGAAGTTTTGGGGATAAATTTGCCTGACAGTAGGATAAGGAAGCTTCTTGAAAGAATGGGTTATAACTATGATATAAGGAAGAAGGAAGTTAAAGCTCCGGCGTGGAGGGTAGATATTCTGCACGAGGCTGATGTAATAGAAGATATCGCTATAGCTTATGGATACGAGAACTTTAAGCCGATGATGCCGGACAAGCCGAACATGATAGGAGAGGAAAGCGGAAAGAGCAGGTTCTGCAGGAAGATTGCTGAAGTATTGATTGGGCTTGGATTTTTAGAAGTGTCTTCTTACTATCTTTTAAGAGAGAGCGACTTAAAGAAAACCCGGCAGAGGGTATTGTTTGAAGTTGATGGCAGCAAGACAGATTATAAGTATTTAAGAAGCAATTTAATTACCGGGGCTTTGAGAGTTTTATCGGAAAACACTGATACAGAATATCCCCAGAAAATATTTGAGATAGGGGATGTTTTTGTCAGGGACAGAAAGAGCAGAACGGAGACGGGAATCGGAGAAAAAACAAAGCTTGTAATTTCTCTGGCGCCGGGAAACTTTACTGGGGCAAAGCAGGCAGTTGAGCATCTGATAAGAATGTTTAACTTGAACTCAAATTACAAAGTGGAGAGCGGAAAAAAGAAAGGAATGATTGAAGGAAGGGTCGGGAATTTAATAATTAATAATAAGAAGGCAGGGTTTATCGGGGAAGTACATCCGGCGATACTGAAGAGCCTGAAGATAAAAACGCCGGTGGCGATAGCGGAGCTTAATTTGAAGATGCTGTATAATTCTGCGGGAGGTTAATTTTTAGGCGATTATTGGAAATCCGCACTAAGTTTTGATAGGATCATTATCAACAGCCTTTATAATTGTTATAAATAACTCTTAATATTAATTATAACGAGAGACCAAAATCTTTCACCATGTTTTTTGTTCTCTCGAATATAACAACTGACAATTTGAGGAATTATTTAAGTCAGTTGCTATAATTGAAAAGAAATCCCCACAGCTCTGCTGCGCCTGTAAAAACGGAAAAATATATAGCCCATTATTTAATCATTAGCTGATAATTCATATAACCTGCTCAACAAGTCTGCACCATCAGCATATATTCTTATTGTAGAGTATTACTAATAATTAAGCCTGCACCATCAACATGCATGCTTATCGTAGTGTGTTATTGATAATTACTCTGAACTACTGACTAATTTATTTTCTATGAAACCCTGCAGCTTGCTGCAGAGTGAGCGAAGCGAACGTTTGGAGCTTCACTATAAATATTTTAATAGCCTTTATAATTATTATAAACAACCATCTTTACATTAATTAATACATCCTGCGAGTGCATGCAGCTTAGCGTTTTACAGATTATTAGTTGATTATCTTTCTTAAGCAAACACTCCCAGAATTATTATGAGGTTGGTAACTGCATGGGCAATCATTGCCGGCAGGACTTCTCTTTTGCTGAACAGGAAGAGAGCAGAGTACAGCAGGCCTATTATTACTAAGTAGAGCACTCTTACTGTTTCTGAATAGCCGTGAATCCATACAAAGACGAAGAGCTGGAGAAGGAAGCCGAGGGCTATGAAGAAGTAGGAAGCGTATTTGTTTCTTAGCTTTGATGATAAGTAGAAGCTGCCCCCGAGCACCAAACCGCGAAGGAACAGCTCTTCAAAGAACGGGCCTGTAATTAGAAATGAAACCCAGCCGAACCAGCTTGTTATTCTACCTTCCATCAATGGAATTCCTGAGATGAATCTGAATAATGAGAGTACTATGAAGGATGATAGAATTGGAATAAGAATGCTCTTGAGAAAGTTTTCGTATTTGAAGCTGAACAGAGCGTGATGAGAGAGCTTTTTCCTGAGTATAAAATACACAACTAAGAATATAGCTCCCGCTGCAAGCCATACCATATCTGTATACATCAGTTGTGAAATTTCAGCCATAGTTAACTGCTCCTCCGGGCGTAGAGCATTTTAGTGTAACCTGTATTATTCACTTCTCCCAAACCCCGCTTTATCTGAGATAAAACATCTTTAATAATTTTTTTTGCCTTTGAAATTTCTTTTCTTTGACCTAAGTACTCTATTTCCATCCAATTTCCCAGATGTTCAACTTTGTTAAGTTCTATTGATAATTTTTTATTCTTTTTGTAGCAGTAAGTTTCATTAATCTTTTTCTTATCAATCCATTCTTTGAAACCCAAATTCTTGCAAAGAGAGAGAAAATTATTCATTTCTTCATCACTACCTAGAGAAAATTCAAATTCTTCCTTAACAACAGAAATCCCATCACCTAATCTATCAATCTTATTCTTAAAATTAACTATATATTTTTTCCCTTCAAATCTAATCCTAAAAGCCCTCTTAGGATAACCATTGATGTGAAGAGCAAAATATTTATCGGTTTTCTTATCTTTCTTCTTAAAGTTAGCTATTCTTCTAACCTCTTTTTTTACTAGATTATAGTCATTAATCTTTATCTTGGATTCAACTTCATACCACATAAAAATTCATCACCTTTTTGCAGTATTTCAATACTAAAAGCTTTTATAAACTTTTCAAACTTGAAAGTTTTGCGCCAGACAAACTCTAAGCTTCTCAAAAAAGAGGGGCTTCTCGCTGACAACTTTGAAGCTGTAATTATTATCTGCTAATAGTTTATCAACATCGGGTGTTAATGAGCTTGCTATGAAAAGAATTTTACTTTCTTTGTTGAGAAAATTTCCTGCTTCCTTGAGGAAGCGCCCGAGGATTTCATTTCCTTTGTCGCCGCCAGTTGTTACCAGGGCGCTTTCTTCATCTTCTATCTCATCTCGAGGAAGATATGGGGGATTGAAAGTAATAAGGTCAAATTTTTCTTTAGAAATATTGGAGAAGAGGTCGGAAACGACTGCCTTGATGCCTAATTTCTTGCAAAACTTTACAGCATCGGGATTAATATCTGCTGCCAGAACTTCTGCCCCGCAGTCAAGGGCTTCCTGGGCGAGAATCCCTGAGCCGCAGCCCATGTCAAGCACTTTCATGCCTTTTGAAACAAGGTTAGAAATCTTATGTTTCAGCATGAAAGAATCCTCGGCGGGTTCGTAAATCATGAACTGCTTTATATAACACACCATAAAAAGCTTGGTGATTAGCGGAAATCCGCACTAAACTTGCCTCCTCATAGTTATATCAAATAGTAGGTTAAAAATACTTTCGTTTCTGTGGTTGAAACGAAATTCCATTTCTTTTAGGTAGAAGGGATAATTAGTTTTGTTGATT
>JAGVWS010000020.1 GCA_018304165.1 Candidatus Pacearchaeota archaeon | reverse complement strand
TGCTGCGAGGGACTGCAAGCCAAACTACATCGCAAATTATCTGTTTGAACTAGCCACAATGTTCAATGAATATTACCACAAAGAGCACGTCATCGGCAGCAAGAATGAATTCGCGAGATTGCAGCTCGTGGAAGCTGTCAGGATTGTTCTGGGCAATGGATTAAAATTATTAGGCATCGAGCCATTGGAAGAGATGTAGCTAAAAATTTAGAAAAGAAAGTATTTTTAAAGAGAATCATACAAATATCTGTATATGGCAATAAAAACAGGCTTATTTAAATGGGATATAAAGAAAATTTCGAATGCATTGAAAATAAAAGAAAGGGATGTTCGCCTATACTTTACTGATGGTCGCAGAGTTTCATTTATACTTGAAAGAAGACTTGCATACGAGGTATTGAAAGGAAGTCTTGCCCCAAACGAAGGCGCAGGATATGACATTGTGGATTCGGAAGGAGGAAAATGGGAAGTCCGTAGCATAAGCAAAGGCGGGATATACTTTTGCCCAAGTTATATGGTAGGCTCTGGGCGTTCTTTTGAAAAAAGAGGGTTTTTGAGAAAACTTAAAGAAATAAAGGGCTACATAATATCGGATATTGATTCATTTCCAGAAGTTCGTTTTTGGATAATACCTGTTGAGCAAGTCATTCGCTGGTGGAAAAGTCATCAATTAGGCACAACAACAAAAATTTCCCGTGAAAAAGCTTTGCAACTCATTGATGAAATATCAAAAACAAGTGATTACGCCTGAACCAATCTTTTTTGTGAAAGTTTCTCAAGACATATTTTATAATATTTTTCATCGTTCTCAAACCCTATAAAACTACATCCCAATTCTTTTGCTACTACGCAAGTTGTCCCAGAACCAAGAAAAGTATCTAAAATTATTGTGTTTTTATTAAAGCCATGCAATTTTATACACATCTCTGGAAGTCCTTTTGGAAAAGCTGCGGGGTGTTCTTTTTCAGATTGAACTGTATCATAAGGTATATACCATATATTTCCTCTATCTCTCATGTCGCCATTTGTAGTAGTGTGTTTCCACCTTCCAATATTTGATTTATCCGCATAAGGAACGCCTATCGCAGTTTTATTAACTGGAACTTCCTTTGTTTTGGTAAAATGAAATATATATTCATGGCAATTATTAAGGAACCTTTCGCTATTTACAGGCTTAAAGTGTCCTATGTTTATGTTATGTTCTGGAACAGCTACTGATTTAATCCAATGTATGGTATTTTGCAATTTAAGCGATTTTGCTATTCTTTGTGCAACTTCAAAAGACCTAAACTCATCGCTTGCTTTATCACCTATATTGAAAAAAAGGGAGCCATTATTTTTTAAAACTATGGCGCACATTTTACCAAATTCTTCCATCCAATCAAGGTATTTGCCGAAAGGCATATTGTCTTTATGGGAATTATATTTAATGCCAATATTGTAAGGCGGTGAAGTTATAATTATATCTACGCTGTTTTCATCAATTTTTGTTTTCATACCTTGGATGCAATCCATAAGATGAATTTTATTTATTTCCATTTTTACCAGCTCTCAATTTGTTCAATTTCTCATAAACGGCATTATTCACAAAAGCAGATAAAGATGGGTGTTTGTATTTGTTTCCATTTTCATCCAGCCATTCTTGGACTTGTTTCAAAAGTTTTTCATCAATTTTTACAGTTGCCATGTTCTCACACAAGGTTATTTTTAGTTACTAATAATTATTAATAGTAGTATCTATTTAAACTTATATCAATTTGCTTCTTTGATTTTATAATGATTGGCAAAATTCAGGTTATCGCAGAGGTCAAGATAAAATCCCCTTACGGCTTCTCCTCAGAAAAAACATGGGAAGAATTATTTGATATAGCAAATGGCATAGGAGATATTATTTCTGTTCATACAGACCCAAGATGGGGCGGCTCTTTTGGCTTAATCGAAATGGCAAAGAAAATGACATCAAAGCCTATTCTTGCAAAGGGGTTGCACTATGATGACAGCGACATAAAAAGGGCTTATGATTCTGGTGCTGATTATATCCTAGCTGTCGGAAGGGTTCCAAATATTTATAAAGAAAAATGCCTGATAGAGCCTTTGTGCCTGAATGACTTATACAAAATTCCCTCTGATTTAAGAGTTATCTGGAATTCCAGAAACTTGTACACAGGAAAGCCCAAAGAAGAAACATTCGAGCAGGCAAGGGAATTGTGGAAAGGCTGGCTGTGCCAGGCAAGCTACATAAGAACGATTGCTGATATAAAACCCGGCGCTGACGCTGTTCTTGTTGGAGAATACTTGGAAGAATTTGCCAAGTCTTTGAAGAATGTAGATGGATATAAACAGATTTGAAATTATCTAAAATCCCTAATTATTCCTTCATAGCAATCCTTGCATAGATGGAATTTTTTTACCTTGCCGTCATCAGGCGGACTTAATAATATAGCACCAAAGTCATTCAATTCCTTTCCGCATTTATCGCATACAGGCTTTATCGCCATCAAGCCCGCCTCGCCAGATTTGCCGACTCTTCCCGTAATATCTCGCCATTTTCGGCATCAATGTCATAGATAGTTGCCTGCAGCGCGGCCGAAATAAATGTTATTGAAATTACAACTCTTTCCTTTGTTGTTATGGTTATCAGCGTGCTTATTGCGCTGCCGCTGAACTTGCTTTTCGCTGTTTCAATAGCTTCTTCTGCGGATATTTTTATTTTTTCTGTATTGAGCTCTGTTAATTCCTTAAGTGCAGGCATTTCCTCGTCCAGATTGATGTTTTGAGTGACATAGCAATCGATTGTTTTTTTTGTTTTGCTGTTGAAAAAAAGCAGTATCCACTCGGTAATTTTCCCTTTTTTCAGCGAGGAAAAAGCTGACGCAAGGAAAAACCCGTCGTCAATGATTTTTTTCACGTTGCCGTCTTTCATCGCCTTTTCTATGGCTTCGCCTGCTTCCATGAAAATAATTAAATTAAAAAGAATAAAAAGGGCTGTAAAGTTTTTTTCTCTATTCCAAATCTTCTTCGCTTACTTTTTTCTTTGATGCAGTTGCTCCCTCGCCCATTTCCTTTACCTTGCTGGCAACGAAGTCTATGACAGCGCTGTCCATAGGCAGTGCGATGGATTTCCTGTATCTTTTTTCGCCCGTTTTCGCAAAGAATCCGCGGCTTAGCGAAACGAATGTGTTTTCGCCTTCATCGCTGACTGCTTTTTTTCTGGCAATTTCGATGAAGTTGTTTGTGCCGAACTTCATTTCTTCGCTCTTTATTGTCTCGAAGTCCACCATTGTTTTTACCTCCATTGTTTTTGATATTGTTAACTTGGCAAGGATTAGCATCAATTGATGCTAATCCTTTATTGGGCTATCATCTGCAAAGCTGATGATAGCCCGCAAGTTAACAATATCATGTTTTCTAAGAATTATTGGCAAAGTTTTTAAAGCTGTCAAGCCTGCTCTGCCTCAGGATAGAACTCCTTTTCCTGTATTCACCAATAGGCACGCGCAATTTCTTTCCTATATGCGCAAGGGCATCTTCCAATGAATCAAATTTTAATGGTTTTTGCTTGAACGCATTCCTCACTGTCTCACGAACAACCCAGACACCCAAAGGAATCGTATAGCCCTCGTATATTTCCCTGAATATAATTGCTGAAGCCTGCTTTCGCAAAGCGCATAATCCTTCTGCCACGCCTATTCTTGCTGCATAATACCCGCCAGCCTGCTTTTCTGCGTATGCTTTCCTGCCTTCATAGGGCTCATATTCTTCGACAATTTCTATTTCTTTTAAGCCTTTTGTCCAGTATGAGCCGGGCGACCACGCCTCAAATCCCTCGTACTGCCACGAGCCTGGCATCAATAATATCTCAAAGTGGTTGTCTAAATATTGTGAAGAAAAAACCAGATAGCCATTTATTATTTTATATTCCTTTACTCTTTTTATCAGGCTCTTGAAAATCATGTCATCTGTCGCGGTTATCGACCACCTTGTCGGCACGAGCTTTTTTTTCATGCCAAGAGCGCCTGACGAAAGTATGGTTGTGATTTTATAGACATCCTGCCCGTCTTCATATAACATATTACCAGCTTGCGATGCCTTCAAGTCATCGCTGGCTATTTTTTCAACGCTTCTTTCTATCTTCACGTTTTCCGCTATGCGCAATTTTTCTATGCTTGCCGTGGGTCCGAATGGCTGCATAACGTCAGAAAATGTCATGGCGATTCTTGGTTTTTTCGAAAAATGCATTTCTGTGTCTGCTGGTTTTGCCGCAAGTGCTATTTCTTGCAGTTGAAGAGCAAATCTCTCCTTGGAAAAAATATTCTGCTTTTTTTTCGTTCTCAGCAGAGCTGACCTGCTTTCTATGATGTCCGAGTAATTGGAGCCAAACCAAGCAGCAGGATTATCACTGCCGCCTTCTGTCATTCCAGTCGGCCCTGCGAAAACATCCGGGTAGCCGAAGCGTCCGACAAAAACAGAAGGCGACTTGCCGAAGAAATCCTCGCCTATTTTTATTTCTTTTTTTCTTGCTATCAGCGGGCAATACCCTAATTTACATAAATTCCTGCCGCCCTTGCAGTAGATGCAGAGTTTCATAATTAATTAAAACAAATAAAACATAAAAAGAATAGAATAAAAAATCATTTTTTCTTTTTTGCCGGTTTTTCTTCGTCTTCTGCTGGTTTCTCTTTCTTTTCCTTTCGCTCCCACTTTATGTCTTCGTACTCAATCCACGCGACTATTGCTCCCAGGAAAATCAGAAGCAATCCGAACAGCCCTGCAAACACAACTTTGAATGAATCAAATGTGCTATGGCCAATGATGTTCTGCAAACCGTTGTGTCCGAAAAGCGGGGCAGCATACCAGTAGAGCCCTATCAGGAGTATTATAATCCCGATAATAAGCTTGGCTGCTGAATTCATTGCATCACCTTCATAGTGTATAGTCCTTATGCTTAAATACTTTATTATTTATATCAGAAGTTTATGGGCATTTATAAGCATTTGCATAACAGCTTTAAAGAAAATCAGGACAAAAGCAAATTGATTCTGTGGAGAAAGCAGGATGCAGTAAAAAAAATAGAAAATCCCAGCAATCTCAGGAGGGCTCACACTCTCGGCTACAAGGCAAAGCAGGGATTTATTTTGGCGCGCACGCGAATAAAAAAAGGCGGGCGAAGGAGACAATCGTTAAGAAGGGGCAGGAAGCCGACAGGTTTCGGAGTGTTTTTTACTACTAAGCAAAACAAGCAGGCTATAGCAGAAAAGCGCGCCGTGAGGAAATTTCCCAACTTGGAAGTATTGAACTCGTATAAAGTGGGTGAAGACGGCAAATATCATTTTTTTGAGGTCATAATGGTGGATAAAAATCATTCAGTAATCAAAAAAGACAGGAGCATTAACTGGATTGTTTCTCAGCGAAGACGGGCTTTTCGCGGGCTGACTTCTGCGGGGAAGAAAAGCAGGGGATTATAAAGACGAATCCTTATTTATACCAAAAAAACACTATTAATTTATGCGAGGCATAACGCCAATCATTGCAATAATATTGCTTCTGATGATTACTATCGCCCTCGTGGGCTTTGCCTATATGTTTTTTTCAGGAACAATGGAATCCGCTACGCAGGCAGGCACAGCACAGATAGAACAGCAAATAAATATAATGGGTGAAAAATTTTCTGTTGACTTTATTGACAAGAATACAGTAATAATAAGAAACACAGGAACGACTGAATTGAAAAACATGAAGTTTTATGTGGATGGCAAAGAAGCCGATATAATGCAGGGTCCTTCTTCTGTGCCGAGCGGCCATCTTGGAACTTTCACGCTTAATCTGAGCGAAAACACGGCACCCAGCATATTAAAAATATCTTCGCTGGGAACGTCAAAAGAAGAAATTATAAGCGGTAAACTATACAATCCATGCGATGACGAAAAAAACGGCTTTTCTCCGAAAATATTATGGGACAGATTATCCTCCATAGATGCCGACGATTCTGGATATATTGCCGTGGATTCGGGCAATAATTATATTTTATTTACTTACCCTCAAAATTCACCAATTATTATGAAATATGGAAAAAATGGAAGCATATTATGGAATAAAACATTCAATGGTTCAATAGGATATTATGCCGGCGGGCTTGCTGTTGATTCAGAAGATAACGCCATAGCTACTGGCTACGGAAAATTCGGTCTTTACTATACCGCTAAATATAATCCGGAGGGGGTGTTTTTATGGAATGCAACATATAATGGCGGCGGCTGCGATTACAGCGGCGGGCAGGATATAGGCATTGATTCTGACAACAACATAATAATTGTCGGCCGCAACTGCATTGAGCCTGAATTCTTTACAATAAAATACAACAAAAACGGGCAGGAAATATGGAGAAGAAGCTATGACTCAAGTTCTACTGACTTTGCCCTAGGTGTTGGTGTTGATTCAGATAATAACATAATAGCAACAGGCAGCACCAATAATGGCGTCACCTATGATTATTATACCATCAAGTACGACAAAAATGGAAACGCCATGTGGAACAGGACATACGATAGCGGCGGGACTGACAGAGACGGAAGAATAGCTGTTGACTCCGGCAATAATGTTATTGTAACAGGAAATGGCGCTACTATTAAATATGACTCAAGCGGAAATTTAATA
>JAGVWS010000027.1 GCA_018304165.1 Candidatus Pacearchaeota archaeon | reverse complement strand
GAATGAACTTAAGAAAACTCAAGCATTGTTAAGGCAATTTTTAAATGAAAATACTCCTTCGTCAAAATTGCCTTTCAAATATCCGTCAAAAGAAAACTCTGAAGCAGAGCCGAAGCAGAGAGGAAAGCCAGAAGGAAGCAACGGTGGAGCAAAAGAAGTGCCAGAAAATATTGACAGAAAAATCAGTGCAAAACTTGAAGGAAGATGCCCAAGATGCAAAAAAGTTATCAAAAGAAAAAACATTGGCACAAGAATCAGGTATGTTTATGACGCAAGAATTGTATCTGAAATTATTGAAGTTGAAGAGGAATTTTGTCCTTGTGATTGCGGTGAGTTTTGCATAGGAAAGCACCAAGACATTCCCCAAAGAGGAATGATTGGATATAATTTACGGGCACTATTTACTGAATTGAAATTTACTTTTTCAGGCTCTTATGGAAAAATTTCAGAGTTTTTTGATAATGCTACCAATGGCGAAATAAATTTCAGCCCCCGGGCGATTAACAATTGCATAGCCGGAATTGCTGATAAACTTGAGCCGTCATATAATGAAATTGAAGAAAAAATAAAAAAAGAAGATTATGCCACAAAGAATTTCGTATTTATAACAATACAAAATTCAAGAGCAAGAAGAGTGATAACTGATATTTTTGGTGAGAATTATCATGGCGGAATTATAAGTGATTGCTATGGAGTTTATGATGATTTTGCAAAATGATATCAGAAATGTTGGGTACATTTGTTAAGAAAAGCAAAATTTGAAGCTGAAAAAATCCAAAGAAAGATATTGTAAAGTTATATGAACAATTGAAGGTTCTCCATCGAGAGATGGCGGATTTTCTAAAAGAAAACCCGGTTAAAGAAAAAAAGTTGGAAAAGAAAAAAGAATTTGAAAAAAAGTTAAATGAAATTATTAATTACAAATACTGGTGCAAAGAAGCTAAAAGCATTATTGATAATTGGTTGATAGCTTATAGAGGACACTGGCTTACCGCAATCGAGATTGAAGGAATAAGCCTCGACAATAATCTTTGCGAGCAGAAGATTAGAGGTTCTATTGGATGGAGAAAAATGCTTGGGGGGCATAGAACAAGAGAAGGAGCAAAGCAATATGCGATTATTCGGACGCATAGACAAACATGGATACACCAAAAGAAGTATCCATATAATGAGCTATTGAATGTTATTCAGAATTAGTTATCGAGGACGCTTTATACTCACTCGCTCTTTTCTCTTGCTCATTTCTGAAAGATATTTGTCAAAGGTCTGCTCTTTTTTCTTCTTCCTGCCAAAAATAAAGAACAATGCAACAATGATCAGTGCAAGCGCTGCGAGAATAAAAGGGAGGGTGCCTGATTTTCCTTCTGGAGCAGAATAGGTAATGTTTGGCGTACAATTAAGTAACGCATCATATGAAAATGTTTCATTCTTTGCCCCGACAGTTTCGTTCTTGACAAGAATTGTTTCGTTCTTTTCAGCAGGCCCATAGTCAATTGAGATTGGAATTGTAATTTCCTGCACAGAACCGTAGGCAGAAGTCCTGAAAGCAAGTGTTCCTTCAAATGCTTCTGAAAACTTATCTCCTTCTTTGTTGATCCAAAGATATAGATAACTGCATTACTTGTGTGACATATTTTTTGCAGTTCTCTATCTGTCTAACTGCGTCCTTCTTGTAACCTAACCTGCGCAGTTATCCATAACTATCACTTCTTCAGCTTCTTCCTTAATGCTTTGTATTCCTTGAGTATAAGCTCAATCGTCGGCCTTATGTCTCCCGTCTTCTGGAATTTGCGGAGAGTGTCGTAGTATTTTCTTCTGTTGCTGAATGAAATGTTTACCGGAGGGAGGCGGTGCTTCAGGAGAATATTATTCAGCAACAGCCTTCCAACTCTCCCGTTGCCGTCTTCAAATGGGTGAATATATTCAAACTGGTTATGGACAACGGCCGCAAGGACAATCGGAGGAAGCCTGTAGCGGTTCTTGTTGTACCAATTTGTAAGCTCTACCAGCAAAGATTTTACCCTTGAAGCGGGAGCGCCAAGATGAATTATATTTCCCGTTCCATCGCGAATTCCTACTTCAACTCCTTTCTCCCTGAATTTCCCCGCAAAGCCTTTGGAATTTTCAAAGACAACCTTGTGCAATTCCCTCATTAATTTAAGAGAAAGATGAGTCTTTGTCTTTCTTATATAACTAACAGCTCTTGCAACGCCATATGTTTCTGATACTTCTTCTTTTGGCTTGTGGAATGGCCACTTGTTTTTTCCTAAAATGTCCACGACTTCTCTCTGTGTTACTGTTGAGCCTTCAATAGCATTGGTATGATATGCAAATATCTCTGTGAAGGCTTTCCAATCCAGCTCTGAAAGATGGAATACCTTGAACTTTGCCCTTGCTTTGAGAGATTTAATAAGCTCCAGCTCGCGCTTTGTAAACTTGTAATTAATGGGCGAGCGGATAATTTTAAAGCTGTTTACCTGCTGGAGAAGAAGCTCCTTAGCGCGCTCCATCCTCTGCCTGAGAACTTTCTTTTTCAGCTTTGTCCCCAAATAGACGCGCGTCTTCTTTACCTTTCCGCCCTCGCGGAAGGAGTGGGCCAGGTAGTACTTAAGGCCGTGCTTTGTCTTTCTTTTTTCAAGGTACATTTTGCTGTTTGTTATATTTATTTTGTCAAGAACATTTATAATTGATAGATTAATTATTTCAATAATTAATATCAAAAACCCACATGTAACCAGTATTATCTTATTAATCTCATTTGTGGCTCATTAATAATAAAAGCCAACATTATAATATCTGCTGGATTTTTGCTAAAGGCTATATTATCTAATTACCCTCATTTTATTTATAGTATAATAATAGGTGTCTACATATTTAAATCTATCTGTGTTAGGTGACTACAAGGGTCTACAAGATAAAATCTGAGCTTTAGACAGTTAGGTTTAAAATAACTCAATAGTATATTATTTCATAAGCCTTCGTAGCTTCAACGGCAGAGCACCGCTTTCGTAAAGCGGGGGTTGAGGGTTCAAATCCCTCCGAAGGCTTTTCATTATAAGGATTTGAAGATAAGTTTGTTGAGTATCTCCGATAGATAGCTCTAAAGCAATATGCTCATAATATTATAAAAAGAGAGTAAAATAATTAATTTAGAAACGAGCAAAGTTATTAGGTTATCAGTGATGGCAAGTAATATCAAGCACTTATTGATACTTACATAATCAGATTAAAGTTAATGGTTAATTCCTGATTCTATTCCTGAATTGTGGCTATATCAGAGATACTATTGTTACAACAATCCTTAAATAATAAGGATATTTGGTATTCTCTAATGTTTACCAGGTACGACGATACAATAGAATTCAACACCAGGGTTGCTCCAGTTTATCTTGAAGAGTTTGTCCACGGCAATGTCAGCGCATTCAGGGTAGTACATGGGATAAACTTGCTTGAAGATGGAAGATATGGGATTCTCCCAGAAGAAGGAATAGGGCCCGATGCGGTGCTTATCCCGCATGTAGACTTAGTTGAAGTGCCTCTCGGAGAAACAATGCTTGTTGGCGTCAGAGAAAGCGAAAGAGAGATAGAAAAAATCCTGCAGTCTGCCGAGAGAGTGGCTTCAGTTGCCAAAGCTGATGCTTTTTCATTGTTTCAGTATGACGGAAAATGTGACTTTCGTTTCTTTGGGTGGAGCAAAAAAGAAGAACTAGGATATTACACTATTATGCCGCGCCTGTTTAAAATAAGAAGAGGCAAGGCTGACAACAGCCCAAGAGAGCAGACAGCATAATAAATTATTTTGAGCTCCTTCATATTTTATTCCGGGCTTATTTCTGGATTTCTTGGCTTATTCCCCCACCCCCTGCCTGTTTTTGTTACTATAAATGTTTCTTAAAAGTGGTAACAATAAAAAGGTTTATAAGGCGGGAAATTTAAGAAGAGATATGATGCGCGGAACTAATAAAGATAGCAAAGAAAGCGAGAACTATAAGAACGGAGTAGAGGACGAAGAAACCAGAAAACAAAACAGAAAGCTTCTTTCCGGCCATGATGTGGGGACTGGGTAATTTTAACCGGAGTTCACGGCAATAATCTTGGCTCCGGCAGAATTCATAGCGTAAATAAAGAATTAGGAGTTTTAACACTTGAAAGCCCCCAGAGATATGAGCTGACCAGAAATGAAGGATTTTTAGACAAACCCTCACTATATGAAAGCAAGGTTCGCCTTGATATGATTGGCTGTTATACTAAAAGCAGTGAGGAAGAATGCTGGGGAAGAGTGGATGTTATTCCGTCAATGTTCTACAAAGGGAGAGCAGCGAGCATAGGATTCACTAACGTCCGCATGGGGGTTATTTATCAGGTTCGCCCTGAAAGCACTTCTTTAAAGCCATACATCGAACAAAGGCTCAATGAGGATGGAGAAACTGAGCTTGTTACAGTTGATGAGCAGCCGCTAGTGGTATCTGCTGAGCTTCGCATTGTTGTGCCTCTGACACAGTCTCTTGAGGAAATTGTAAAAATCCATAACTCCAGAACCTCCAAGGAAAAAACTAAGGAAGAATAAGAGGAATTTCAATTGTCTCCGCTTCGTTATGTTTCGTTATATTTGCTAGAATATTTGGTGCTGTGTTACGGAATGCGGGTGAGAGGAATTGAACCTCTGCAGGCACTAAGCCACAGGATTTCTTCAAGCTTTCTCTCCGAGGTCTCTCTTTCGTTCTTTCCCGAGGCTTTCTTTCCGAAGAAAGGCTCTTTCTCAAAGATAGCTCTCTTAAGTCCTGCCCGTTTGACCGCTCCGGCACACCCGCATAAATTAAACATCCAAAGGTAACTTATAAAATCTTCTATAATAGCCCTCATACTCAATTAAAAGTTTATAAAACACAACCGCTTCTTATTAGTATTAAAAAGAGATAATGATAGAAATATTTGCTCTTTCTTTATCAGGAAACTGTCTTCTCACTATTCCGTCTTTTAAGAATTCATTGAATGGTCTTAATGGCCTTACTATCATAGTGAGACTGCTCCAGAAAGCGTTATTCCATTAAGAATATTATTCTTTAAATGTTTATGTATAGTTTTCCATGATTCATAAAAATTTATGTTTATAATATGTTCAAGTTTCCTGTTAAACTCGCTTAAGTTTGTTTTCTTTTCCTTCGTGCCTATTACAGCTATATCTATGTCTGAAGTTACAATATCTTCCCCTTTGGAGTAACTCCCGAAAAGAATAATTGTACAACCGGGAAACTCATTAAACAAAAAGTCTATCAAGCCAACTTCTTGAAGCCGTTTTAGGTTCTCTATCTTTTTAAGAAATACTGATTTAGAGAATTCTCTATTAAAAGAAATGAGATTTAAATTAATATTATCGCCTTTTTCAAACTTGATTAACCCCTCTTTTTCAAGCAGGGGAAGGGCTTTTGATATTGCTGTAGGAGATACTTTTAACATTTTAGCAATCCTGCTCTGATTGAACTTCATTCCTGCTTTTATAGAAAGAAACCTGAAGATTTCATTCTGCAACCTTGTAAACTTTAGTTTATACGTCTCCATATTAATTATAACGTATCAATTTTAGTTTATAACTCCTTTGCTTTCCGTTTTCCCATGCAGTATCCTCTATTAATAGCTCTTGATGATTTCAATCTCCACGACGAGCAAAGTTTCTATTATTTTAGAAAGATTTATAAATCAAGACTTTCTAAGATAGAAATGAAAAACCAAGAAATCGTGCTGAGAGAAATAGCTTTTTCAGCCATAGAAAAGAAAGAATTTTCATTAACGCAGTCAGAACTATCCAAGAATCTTAATATCTCATTAAGTATTATCAATAATATTGTAAAGAAACTTGACTCAATGGGCGCTGTAAAGATAATGCAGAGATGCTTTAAGATTTTGAACATTAAAAAAATACTATATTATTGGGCATCAGTAAGAAATATTGAGAAAGATATAATTTTCAGGATAAGAGTTGAGACTCCTGCAAGAGAAATTGAAAGAGCAATGCCTGACGCTGTTTTTACGGCATTCACCGCGTATAAACTAAATTATAATGATGTTCCTGCAGACTATTCTGAAGTTTACGCATACGCCGATGAAAATGAAACAGAAATAATAAAAGAAAGACTGAAAAAGATGAAAACAAGCGATAATAATCCTAACTTATTTATATTAAAAAAAGATAAAATACTTGGACAATACAGGAAAATACCATTAGGGCAGATTTTTGTTGATTTATGGAATATTAAAGAGTGGTATGCTAAAGATTATACAAGTGAGATGGAAAATAAACTAGGATTAAATAAATAACTATGGCAAATAACAAATTTAATAAGATGGAATTTTGGAATTCACAACTCACAGAAAAAAGCTGGAGGCTGTTGCAGGAGATAAGAAAAAAATATAACTTCATACTCATAGGTGGATGGTCAACTTATTTATGGACCAAACAGCAAAAATCAAAAGACATTGATATAGTTGTAAGCCTGACTGAACTGCAGAAATTAAAACAGGAAGACTTGAGAAAGAATGATGCCCTTAAAAAATATGAGATTAAGTCAGATGAAATTGATATAGACATCTACTTGGAATACTATTCAAAACTGACAATTCCGCCCGAAGACATTAAGAAGTACACCTCTCAAATTGAAGGATTCAATGTAGCATCGCAGGAAGCCCTGCTAGTGCTAAAGCAAGGAGCTGAAATAGACAGAGAAAATTCTATTAAAGGAGAAAAAGACAGGGCGGACATTGTATCATTAATGTTATTTGCAAATCCAGATTATAATGCATACTTAAAGATATTAAAAGAATATTCAAAAGAAGAATATTTTCACAGGCTTGTTAAGATATTAAAGGATTTTAGAGAGTATAATATAGTTGGATTATCCCCTAAAGAATTCAAAAGCAAGAAAGAAAAGACATTGGAGCAGTTGAAAAAGGTTAAGTGAGGAAATTAATTAGCGTTAATACCATTCAGCTACTTGACTAACATGGCATTGAGCTGGAGAATTATAAATAACTATATTCTATTCAACTTTGCCAGATTACAGCAAAGCTGCAAGATTTATTTACAATTAATTACTGGCTATTATTTGATATTTACATTTCTATTTCATTTAACTTATAACTTTTAAATAGTAACAAAGGAAAGGTTTAAATATGCCTCAATATAATGAATATGATGAGTAATCTGCAAAGGATTTTGCTTACTGGAGCTTTCGGCGCAGCTGTTGGTGCCGGCATTTTTGTTTTTGGTGCTGCAGGCGTTCATCA
>JAGVWS010000029.1 GCA_018304165.1 Candidatus Pacearchaeota archaeon | reverse complement strand
CTAACCATTAGCTGATAACTCACATAACTTACTCAACAGGCTTGCATCATCAATATGTACACACTTATTGTAGCGTATTACTAATAATTGGTTGATAACCCACATAACTTACTCAACAGGCTTGCATCATCAACACGTATGCTTATCGTAGTATATTTATCGTAGCATGTTATTGATAATTGCTCTGAACTACCAACTAATTTATCTCTTATGAAATCCCGCAGCTCTTTTGGAGTGGGTTGAATGCATCAAGAACATTAGTTCTTGACTGTGCTCGAAAGCTACAAGCTTTCGACATCAAGGGTACTCCCTTACGGCTGCGGTTTGGAGCTTTACTCAATATACCCCTCCACCGATTTCTCCAATCCTTCTTTCAGTTTCCCTGTCAACCAGCCTTTGAAGGCGGGCGTTGAGAGATATTATTTCTCTGTTGAGCTTTTCTTCGTCTTTGGCATCAAGCTTCACTCTTTTTAATGGAAGCTTTAGCAGTTTTTCAGAAACTTTTCCTGCTCTTGGAATAGAGATTGGTTTTGGCTTGGGCGGAATGTATTGCTTGACAATCCTCAGCTTTTCAACAGGAGCGTTCTTTATGAGGAGCTTTATTATTTTGTTAGGGCTGATTGAAGAGGTTTGTTGCCTGATAACTGGCTTCATTAGTTCTTCATGTTCTTCCAGTTTTGCCGATACTCTGGCATTTGTTATTTCTTCTTTTGTTTCGGCTCCCGCTGTTGCAATTTCCGTCGCTGCAGTTATAAGCGGCTTGGACTCTTTTGCAACTTCTGCGGGCTTTTCGGGCTTGCTTTCTCTGCCTATCTCTTCGGTTATTCTTGCCAGCTTTTCTTCTACTGACATCTGGCCCTGAGAAGAGCTTGTTTGTGAAGAAGATGGCGTTTGCTGCTGGGCCTGAAGAACTGCTGCCTGCGGAGCTGAAAGAGATGATGATACAGTTTTTTGAGCAGCTGCTGAAGGCGGGCTTACAGCCATCTTGCTAAGCTCCTGCTTTATATCCAGGATGTCCTTCTTCATCTTTCTGTCTGTTAACTCTTCCATGCTCATTGGTTTTCTTGAGGCGGGCATTTGAATTTCCGGAGCTTTCTGGGGCTTCCTCTTTGCCAAAATGATTTCAAAGTATTTGTAGAGGGTATCTATGTCGCTCCTTCCAAACTTCTTGGAATATCTTGCAATTCCCATGGAAGTGCAGAATTTTCTGATGTCATCATCTTCAGCTTTTGCTAACTTAGATATTTCATCAAATGTTTTTTCTGAGTTGAAGCTGAACAGGTCCCTGAAAAATTGCTTTGATATTTTGTTTAGAGCGTTTATTTTCGTTTCCTGGTCAAAATTGCCTTTTTTGTAGTAATTTATTGTTCTTATATACGGAGTTACGTTATCTTCTTCCCTTGCCTTGAGGGCTGTGTTGAGCTTCTTAACTCTGGACAGAACTCCGAGAAGAACCACTGCCAAAGCCAGAATTAACACTACAACAGCGAGAATTCCAACGGTAGACATTCCTATAGCCATTTTCCCTCTTTTAACTTACTAAATTATAACGTAAAACCTAAATAATTGAGCAAAGTAATTTAGGTTTTCCGAATATAGCATATGACAAATTTGCTCAATTTATTAAGTCATATACTACAGCATAAAACACTATAAAAATCTTATGCAGGCGATTTTTGTATGTCTTATCAAGAAATAACTTTCTTTTGACAACACACCAATCTCGGCATATATCGTAAATTCTGGTAATTGTAGCACAGATTTGTCCAGAATTTCCGTGATAGATAATTCTAAAACAGGTGCTACAATCAAGGGAATTATCTATACAAAGAGTTATAAACAGAGATTATCTGTATTGTTAAAAATGGGTTTTGCAATGTTTTGCAGCGGTTTATTATGATTAAAATAGTTAAAAAGGTATTTTACAATAAGTTATTATGATTAAAATACATCCTGTAGGCGGAGCTGATGAAGTTGGAAAATTCATGACTATAGTGGAAGTTGGCGATGATGCCTTTGTTTTTGACATGGGATTGTACATGCCTGCTCTTGTCTCAAGAGCAGAGAGAAACGGGGCTCTTACTGAAAAGATTTTAAGAGCTATGGGCGCCCTTCCGGATGATTTATCTGTAAAAGAAGAGCTAAGGAATAAAATAAGGGGAATTCTGATAGGGCATGCGCATCTGGACCATATCGGGGCAGTGCCTTACATAGAACATAGGTACAATGCAGGTATTTACGGCACTCCATTTACGATGGCCGTTCTTGATGAGCTTGTCAAAGACAGCAAGATATCTTTAAAGAACAGAACTAACTCTGTCCAGCCAGACACTTCTGTTTTAGTCAGGGGCAAACATAAAGAGTATGAAGTTGAGTTTATCAACATGACACATTCTACTCTGCAGACTGCTGTAATTGCTGTTCATACTCCCAAGGGGATTGTAGCTTATGCTAATGACTTCAAGATGGATGATACTCCTGTTATGGGTGGCAAGCCGAACTATGGTGCTTTGAAAAGGCTGGCTGGGGAAGGAGTGAAAGTTTTGATTGTAGATTCTCTCTATGCTAAATCCGAAGGCAAGACTCCCAGCGAGGAGGAAGCGAGGAAGATGCTCAGGCATGTAATGCTTAACGAGGATAATAAAGGGAAGGGGATGATAGTCACGACGTTTTCTTCTCATATACCCCGGCTGAAGAGTATTGTGGAATTCGGGAAGAAATTAAACAGAGAAATAGTGTTTTTGGGGAGGAGCCTTAACAAGTACACGAACGCTGCAAGAAGAGTAAATCAATGCCCTTACGATAAAGATATTAAGATTGTCACTTACAGGAATCAGGTATTTAAATTTTTAAAGAAAGCTGCGCAGAGCAAGAAAGATTATCTTATTGTATGCACGGGGCATCAGGGAGAGCCCGGAAGCGTTCTTGAAAGGATATCAAGAGGAGAATTGCCTTACAAATTAAGCCCTAAGGACCATATAATCTTTTCTTCAAGAACTATTCCGACGCCGGAAACAATAGCCAGTAAAGAGGCTATTTTAAAGAGGCTGTATAAGTCTGGAGCAGAGATATTTGAAGACGTTCATGTATCTGGGCACGGACACAAGGAGGATTTACGGGAATTAATTAAACTGCTTCGGCCCGAGCATATTATACCGAGCCATGGCCATCAGGGGATTGTTTCCCAGATAATCCCATTAGTTCAGGAGATGGGTTATGAGAAAGGAAGGACAGTTCATCTCCTGGAGAATGGTAAGGCGCTGGAGCTGAAGTAGAAGCATGCCATCAGGTTAGCTATAAATACTTTAATTGCCAATGAAATTCTCACAACTCTGCTATAGCTGGGTAAAGATTATATAACTAATAACTGCACCATTAGTTAGGCATCAACTTAACCAACTTTGTTTCATCAACCTTAGCATAAAAGTGTCGCAGCGTATTAACGATAATTACCTTCTTGTCGTGATTCTCTTGGATGGCCTGCCTTATAATAAACTCTGACTGCGCCTACATGGGGAAGCCAGATCCTTTCACTTTTAGGATCTGGATATCTTCTTTCTATGCTCTCATCAATTATTACTCTCAAAGGTTCGTGTCCGAGAACCTGAACATGCTTAACTTCCGGATGATTTCTGCAAAAATATTCTAACTCTTTCCCTTCATTATTTATCAATAGCTTATCAAGAAAGTCATCCACTGCGCAAAAACCTTTCCAAAGCAAATCAGCCAGACTACCCATAAGAATAAATGTGATTGGGGGTATAAAAAGTTATTGTTTTTCTGAGCTGTAAAGTTAACGTCATCTACTTTTGATAAATTTCGACAGCTTTTTAAACTTCGGGTTCCTAATGATTTTATGAAAGTTATGAAGGTGGTTGATAAAAAAGTTGGGAATACAACTTATTACAAATATAGGATAAATCTACCCAAAGAAGCAGTTGAACAACTAAATTTATTTGATAAAGAGTTAAAAGTAAAGGTTGAAAAGAATAAGATAGTAATAGAAAAGGCTTAACTATTCGGGTTCCGAAAGGTTTATATACTTCGGGTGCCTAATTATAGCATGGAAAATGCTATAAAATGTAAACATTGCTCAAGCTTAAATTTCTGTAAGAAAGGATTTAGAATAACAGAACATCGAGGAAAAATTCAAAAATATTATTGCAAAGATTGTCATAAATTCTTTACAAATGACGACGGATTTTACAGAATGAGAAACAAACCGGAGATAATTACAATGTCAATCGACATGTATATTTCTAATTTATCAAGTAGAAAAATGAGAAATCAATTAAGCAGACATCTAAACACAAAAGTAAGCCACATGAGTATTCTTGATTGGGTAAGAAGATATACATTAAAAGTCAGTAAGTTTGTTGATAAACTAAGGTATAATATGGGAAATAGTTTTTATGCTGATGAAACTCTAATAGATTGTGAAGGCAGAGATGATAGGTTTTGGTGTTGTCTTGATTGGGATACCAGATTAATTACGGGAGTTCATTATAGTTTATCAGGTAATCCAATAGAAGCACAAAAATTCTTATTTAAATTTATTCAGAAAGGAAAGCCTAAATTTATTCAAACTGATGGCGGAGTTTTCTATCCTAAAGCATTTAGAAAACTCTTCTATTCCAATAAGATTGGTGGTTTAATAGTTGAGCATAAAATACAGAATGCAAGCGTTACTAAAATACATAATTACAGAATAGAAACCGTATTCATGAAGATTAAAGACCGAGCAAACGATTTTAGAGGACTAAAGGCACTATGGTCTGCCCCTATACTAATGAATGCCTTAATAATTCAACATAACTTCATAGAAGCCCACACGACCTTAGATGAAGTGCCATGTAATAGAGCAGGACAAGAACTAGATTTAGGGGAAAATAGATGGTTGGGTTTGATTAAGTTATCAACAACATCATAATTTTACAGATTTGCCTTGTTTCCAATAAATATTAAATATCAATTCCATAGCTTCAGAAAATTCCTTATTCTTAATAATCATTCCTACCAATTCACCTTCTACGGTATACATAGCTACTTTATTACCATAAATAAAAATCATACATGGAAATTCTTTTAGAGATTCAACAAATCGCATCTCTGTAATTTTTTTATAAGAGGTTTTATGAAAGGTTTCTTCATCATAAGGATCTATAATTATCCTAGCAGGAATTTTTTTATCTATTCTCAAAACTCTAAAATGTTCTGGCAAATGTTTTAATATTTCTACTGATTTTGAATAAGAACCAAAATAATAAGTTTGTTGTTTTTCTTTAAAAACATCTGCTAGAATAGTCGAAATTCCTTTAAATCCTTCATAAATTTCAACACTTGAAGATTCTTTTATTTCTTTCTTCAAAATCTCAAGTTCTGGAAGTACGGAAAGAATAAGCTCCTTTTTTTGATTGAGGGTGTCAATAAGTTTCTCTGGGTTAACTGCTTCAAAATAAGTAACGTGCCCCCTGACTATTTTTGACACTAAACCCCTTTTATAAAGATAATTTAATGTATTATATATGGTTGTTCTTGGTAGATCAATTCTTTTGGCTAATTCTTGTAAATTGATGCTTCCTAAAGGCAGTAAGGAAAGATATACCTTAATTTCTTTATCTGTCAAACCAAATTCCATCAGTGCTAATTCCTTATCCATTATAATTGATATAAAAAACTCCTATTTAAGTCTTTCTAATTTTATCCATTTTGGTGGACAATTATTAATATAATACAATTCGGCAAGAGTATTAAGGTAAATAAAATGACAACAATAAGCCTTGAAAGAAAATTAGAACAAAACGAAGATAGCAATCTCAGTAGTAATATCTCTCTTTCAGAAAGAATAAAACAAAGTGTTAGAAACTACTTAATAGACACAAGTGCAAAAGTTGTGTGTTATGCCTCCCTTATGGCCGGTATGGAAGCATATAATGGTTTAAATCCAGAACAAATATTATCTTCAAGAACAGCGGCTGCTTTAGTTGATGCGGGAGCAGCAAGAATATATACAAAAACTGCGGATTATGTTGAAGAAAAAACAAAGCCATTAACAAAAAAGGTTAGTAGGAGCTCTATTAAAGTAATGAATGCCTTAAGAAAAGACAATCTAAATTTTGGACAGATGAGGGGAGTGTATCGTACAGTAGAAGGTGTAAGAAAGTATAGTGCAGATACTGCTTCTATGATTGGGGTTTATACTCCTGTATATGCTGGCATTCTTGCATCTACTGGGGCAGATGCCAAACAAATAGGAGCGTCATTACTTATGGGGGCAGGAATAGCAGCTGCCACATCAAGATTGTTTAGGAAATATGCTTTAGTACCATGGAGAAAATTATGCGGTTACAAAAAATAAATAGATTTAATAAGCAATCTTGTTAAGGAGATAAAAAGATGGTAAAAAATTTTTTTGCTGAAGGATTTACAACTAATCTAAAGAAAAGAATACCTGAAGAAGAGGAAATCATAAGCGGAAAAGAAGGCAAACTCTATGCAAATAGAAAAGATGATAGGTCGTTAAACTTTAGTATGGTTGCTTATGATATTTTAGAAAGAACACATCTTGATAAAAATAAAAAAGTTCTAGAAGTTGCTTGTGGTGCTGGACAGTTGGCATACTATTTGTATCATTTTACAAAAAATAAAAATATTATTGCTACTGATGGAAGCAAAGAATTGATAGCCGCGGCACGAGAAAGGTATAAAAATTATCCAATAAAGTTTTTTGTTAAAAATATACATAATCACTCTTGGAAAGGCAAGAGCGATTTAGTGATTATTAAAGATTCATTCCACCATTTCAAAAATCCTATTCAAGGAATGAGGGAATTATTAAGTTTAATTAAGAAAGGTGGAGTTTTATATATTTACGATTTAACTAGAGACGCACCTTTAAAACAGATTTCGAGAAGACTAAACACTTTTGAAGTTGAACACGAGAAGAAGAGATTTCTTGCTTCTCTCAATGCGTCCCTTACATTAACTGAAATGAGAAAACTTCTTAAAAAATTAGGAATAACAAGATTTCAATATTTTTATCCATTACATTTTTCCACAAGAAATTTAGACAATCATAAAAGTTGGATAAAAAAAGATGAAACAAAAGAACATACTTTCCATACATTATCCAGAATATATATGATAAAAAAGCCTTAATTTCAAGATTAATAATAACTGAAAAAATCAAAGACTGGTGACGTTTACTTTACAGCTCATGTTTTTCTCATTTTAAATCTAGCTTAATTTACTTCCAGCATCAACATCTTTTTCAGGAGCTATTAATGATAATTTGTCTTTAGAGCTTGCAGCGAGAATCATTGCCTCGGACTTAATGTCCATGATTTTGCGCGGTTCTAAGTTTGTAAGGAAAATAAATTTCTTCCCTTTTAGCTCTTTGGCTGAGTAGTGCTTTTTTATTCCAGCTACTACAGTTCTTCTGTCCTTGCTTCCAAGTTCAACCTGCATTTTGTATAACTTATCAGATTCTTTTAAGTCCTCAACATCAATAATCCTGCCTACTCTCAAATCTATCTTTTCCCAGTCGCTGAATTTTAAGTCTGACATATTAATAATGCCAACATTAGATGATTTATTAATATTTGGTTGAACCTCTCCCTTAAGTTCTATCTTCTTAAACAAAATATCTGACTTCTTAATCTTCTGTATTTTATAAGTCTTATTAATTTCTTTTAAATTAATAACAAAGCCGAAATGCTTTGCTATTTTTTCAGATGTTTTGGGAATGAAAGGCGAGAGAAGAATAGCAATATTCTTAATAGCAAGGACTAAATCATAAAGAACCTTTCTGCAGTTATCAGGAGACTCCCAAGGCTTTTTTTCCTGGATATATTGGTTGCATTTATCAATGTACGAAAATATCTCATTAAGGACTTTGTCAAGCTCATAATTGTCAAAGAGCTTCTTGATATTATCTAAATCATCAAACTCCAGAGAAGGTTTCTTGACGTTTTCCAGGCCGTGCTTTTCAGCGAGGGCGCTGACTCTGCTTACTAAGTTACCGAGCTTGTCGGCGAGCTCGGTGTTGTGGCGGGAGACTAATGCTTTTTCAGAAAAGTCACCGTCAGCACCAGAAGCAAGAGGAAACTGCCTGCAAACAAAGTACCTCAGAGTATCGGTGCTATACTTTTTAGTCAATATAGGAATAGCAATAGCGTTGCCCAGGCTTTTGGAAATCTTCTGACCATTAAAGGTTAAAAAGCCGTGGATGAAAACTGTTCTTGGGATTTTCAAGCCGGCAGATTTTAGCATAGCGGGCCAGATAACTGTATGGAACCAGGAATTATCAACGCCTAATAAGTGTAAATTAGCCGGCCAAAACTTCTCCCATTTCTTGCCCTTGGTTTGAGCAGCGCTGTAATAGTTTATCAATGCCTCCGCCCAGACATACAATACGTGCTTTTTGTCAAAAATAAAAGGAATACCCCAATTAATAGAAGTTCTGGTAATGCTAAGATCTTTTAAGTCTTCCTTTAAACGATTAATAATCTCATTGCGACGACTATCAGGAAGAATAAAATCAGTATTCTTTTTAATATGTTCAAGAAGGAATTTTTGGTACTTGCTAAGCCTGAAAAAATAAGTCTCTTCCTTAAGAGTTTCAAGCTTCTGCCCAGGGTGAAACCCGCATTCCCCATTAATCAAGTTTTTATCAGTATAGTAAGCTTCACAGCCAACGCAGTACAACCCTTCATAAAAGCCCTTATAGATGTCACCAGCATCCCAAATCCTTTTTAAAACATCATTAACTACTAATTCATGATCCTTATCAGTAGTTCTAATAAAGCGATCATAACTAATATTTAACAAATCCCATGACTCCTGAAATTGTTTTGCCTTCTCATCAACAAAAATTCTGGGGGTCTTACCCTCAACCTCTGCACTTTGAGCAATCTTCTTGCCATGCTCATCAGTGCCTGTAACAAATAAGGTATCATCACCAATGAGTCTGTGCCATCGGGCAAGAGCATCAGCTATAATTTTCTGATATGCATGCCCTATATGCGGATAAGGAGCATTCACATAGTCAATTGCCGTCGTAACGTAAAATTTGTTCTTAGCCATGTTTGTCTTAGTTTTAGAGCTTATAAAAAACTATCCTCCTTCCAGTTCTTGATTTTTATATGCGAGATAATTTGGCTTTAAAATTAAGCTCTCGCCAGCATTAATTTTGAGTTTAATTTCAGGATGAAGCTTTTTTAAAATATTGATTAATTTTTTGCTGCTTGCAGCAAGCTCAATCCTTGAATTTCTGCTCAAGCAGGGATTATTCACTGCTATTAGAGAATTTCCATTCTTATCAAGTTTCTTGTGCGGAGAATAAGAAGCCCTTAAATAGAATCTTCCTAAGTGCGTTCTGTCTTCTCCATTTTCTTCATCGTTAAAGACATCAAAGGAGTTAATGAATAAAGGAGAATCTATGTCAAATATATTTGTGTCAAGGGTAATGTTGCCGTTTTTGTCTATTCCGCTTATTGGGCATCTGTAAGCGTTGGTATCGAGGAGCTTCTTTGTTTTTGGGAGAGCCAGAGTTTTTATTTTATCTGATATATTCTCATACCCGCAAACTGGTGTAAGGCTTTTGTGCTTTAATATTATTGGAAGGGCTGCAGAGTAAATGTAGTACCCGTCCCAGACGCTGCTTTTAATATTCCCGAGTTTTGATAACTTTCTGATTTTCTTTTCGTCAATATACCTTGCTTCTTCTAAGCCGAATTTTTCTGCTATTTTTGTTATGACTCCATTGTCCGGAGCTACTCCAAAAACTCCGTTTTTAAGCCTGAAAGCTATTGGTTTCCTGTGTTTTTTTCTGTTTGATTCTCCGACTGTCGGATCAATCACCATCAAGAGGCCGTGAGTAGTGCTGCTTGCTGTAAAAGGATTAATGTTCTGGCAGGCAAAGAGAACTTTGTAGGAGCCGTCAATTATGCTGAAATCCTTTACGGCTCCGTATTGTATATAATTTATATTCTCTATACTTTTATTATCGCTGTTAGCATTAAATATAGAGAGTGCATGCTGTATAATTCCGGCGTTATAATCCTGGCCGAAGTCTGTTATTACATGTATGAGATAGTTGTTATTCATTTTAGCCTCCTGTTTGATTTTGGAAGAAGAAAGAGGAAAAATGATGCTTACTGCATCATCATTGACATATAGCTTGAGCTAACAAAACTGCCTTCATAAAACAAGACGCATTGTTTTGCTGCCATGCATTCATTATTTTTCCGGCGTTTTTATATCTTTTGGTTTTACAGGTTTCTGTTTCAGCAGAATTATCTCTTCCTGCTCGCCTTCCACAACAACTCAAAATAATTCCTGTAACCTTGGGAGATATTCTTATTCTTAATAACAATGGCCATAGGGCTCTGCTTTGACCAGAGAATTATCGCCGTTTTATCGCCGTAGATGTTGATGGCCAGGGGATTGGCATATTTCTGAGGAAAATATCTGACTTCGGTCAATTTGAGCTTCTCGAACCAGCGCTCATGAGTAATAATCTTTAGCCTGATTTTTTTCTTCATTCTTGTCTGGTTGTACCATTTAAAATAAAACTGCATTACTTCGCCGGCCTTAGGATTAGCGCCGAGGATGAGGATTTCCTTGTAATTAAGCTGGTCTTCAAGAACTGAGCGCAATCCGTTTTTTCCCCTGTAAAAGTTAGTTTCCTCTTTCTCAAGAGTTTTATTGTATCTGCTCATTAGTTCTGAAACAATTGGGAGGATGAGGCTTTCTCTTTCTTTTATTATATCCAAAAATTTGCCCGGGTTTGAAGCCTGAAATAGATTGCGGTTATTTTGCTGAATATATCCTACAAGCCCTTTCTGAATGAGCCTTTCAATAGTGTCATAGATATTTCTCCTGTGGATTCCTGTTTTTCTTGAGATCTGTCCTGCAAGGCTGGGACCAAGGTCAATTAAAGCAAGATAGACTTTAGCCTCATTTTTAGTTAAGCCGAAATCAAGAAGAATTGATTCGTTAATCATTAATCTCTTTGGTTTTTGTATTATTTAAGACTTTCTATTGTGGTGATAAAGAGCACCTCATAAAATTATATCCTGATTTTTGCTTAATGTAATAATAAGTGAAAGGAGGGCAGCAGGAAAAGAAGAAAAAATGGCACAAAACGAAGCATTGGAAAGGCAGGTTGTAGAGCTTGTAGCTGTTGACAGGATTGACATACTAATATCAAGCATGTCTGGAAAGCTGAAGAGAGCTAAGCCGAAGCTTGCAGGAGCAATTGATTTGAGCGCTTACGATGGAAGTTTTTCCGGAGAAAGGGCTTATGCAAGAGTTAAAAGCGAAGATGTTGAAAGAGCAAGAGGAATGAGGGAAGGTGTGGATGAGTTCTCAAAGAAGTTTCCGAATTACGGAAAAATACTTGAAGGGCTCATACAGGAAAAGAGAAAAGAAAGGGAGACTCATCTCTACTTCGGACTGCATGAAGGAAGAAGGCTTACAAGCGAAGACTATATGGGAGTTATGAGAGACCTTGGTTTCAGCGAAGCGAGAGCTGAAGGACTCTATCAGGAGCTCATGGAAGTCAGCAGGCATCTTTCAAGAAAGAGGGACGAGGAAAGAAGCGTGCTTGTAGGAAGGAACGGAAGATACAGCGAGGATTAATCCTCGCCTGTCTTTTTATCTTTCTTTTTGGATTTTTATTGTTTT
Source organism: Candidatus Pacearchaeota archaeon (assembly GCA_018304165.1). GTDB lineage: Archaea > Nanobdellota > Nanobdellia > Pacearchaeales > GW2011-AR1 > JAGVWS01. The sequence continues at coordinate 14,206 of JAGVWS010000029.1, read as the reverse complement.
TTACTTTCTATTTTTTAATTTGATTTATTGTTTAATTTTACTCTTTTATCGCCCAATCTTTGATTTTTGTTTGTTGCATTTATTGTTCTTGAGTAGTCAGCAAAGTCTTTAAAGTGGCTTTCATTAGCTATATTTTGATGAAGCTATCACACATACTGGAGTCGCAGCAGTTCACTCCAGATATGTTGGAAGAATTATTCACTCTAACTGATTCTTTAAAGTTAAACATACCATCAGAATTATTAAACGGAAAAATAATGTGCACTTTATTCTATGAGCCTAGTACAAGAACAAGATTCAGCTTTGAATCTGCAATGAACAGATTAGGGGGAAGAGTAATATCAACTGAAGCGGCAGGAATGTTCTCATCAGCAGTAAAGGGAGAATCACTAATAGACACGATCAGGATAGTTGATGATTATGCTGACGTAATAGTATTAAGAACCGGCGATGATAATGGGGCGCATTTAGCTGCGGAAGTATCGAAAGTGCCGATAATTAATGCCGGAGAGGGAAAATACGGCCAGCACCCAACACAGGCATTGCTGGATTTATATACAATTAAGAAGGAATTTGGGCGTATAGATAATTTGCATGTGGTTATAGTTGGTGACTTAAAGAATGGAAGGACAGCGAGATCGCTGGCGTACTTGCTGAGCAAATGCAAGGGAGTAAGGATAAGTTTTGTCTCTCCGGAAAATCTTAAAGTTGAGCAGGATATGAAGGATTATCTCGCCCGTCATGGTGTGTTATTTGAGGAGTCGGAAAATTTGTATAACCTTCTACCAATAGCAGATGTAGTATACATGACAAGAATACAAAAAGAAAGAATGAGCGCAGATGAATATAACAAAGCTAATGGAAAATTCAGAATAACTGAAAAGGAATTAGGAATAATGAAAGAGAAATCACGGCTCTTGCATCCCCTGCCTAATGCCGGAGAAGTGGCACTGCCATTAGAAGTAGAAGAGAGAGACCCAAGGGTGGCATATTTCAGGCAGGCAAGAAATGGACTGTATTTAAGGATGGCTCTCCTGAAGATGCTGCTTGCCAATTAAGTTTATTAATGATAATGAAAGAATAATTCTGAAGCACCAGTAATATAGCGGTCAGTATGATGGCTTCCCAAGCCGTTCACCCGGGTTCAAATCCCGGCTGGTGCATATAACCTTTTTATCCCTTTTTATATTCATTTTCTTCTTAAGCTCCTCAAAAAGAATCGGCTCATAATCTGTTTTCTCAACACTTACATTTATTCCGCTAAGGCTTTCTTTTTCATGAATATGGCCGTGAACATTAATGCAACCCTTAGGAATTTCTCCTTTCGGAATTGGTCTATGGCTAAAAAGAAAATTTCCTATTTGTATTGAATCTCTTACAACAATAAAACCTTCATTAACCCTATCATGATTTCCCTTAATAAGAATAATATTTCCATTGAGCCTCTTTCTTATTTCTCCGACTTTATCTTTATTTCCAAGAGCAAAATCTCCTAGATGTATCACTAAATCATCTTTCCCAACTTTATTATTCCATTTCTCTGTCATAATATTATCCATTTCCTCAACAGTCTTAAATGGTCTATTGCAATACGCAATTATATTCTTGTGATTAAAGTGATGATCTGCTGTTATGAAAATGTTCATTTCTAACTCAACCTCTCGTTTATTTTCTTTAGATTCCAAAGAATAACTTTTTGCAGTGTCTGAAAAAGTTTTTCATCTTTTCTTTTCTTTGAACCCTTTGTATAACCCATATATTCATCCAACAATCCAAACGGAATGTCAAATATCGGAATATCTCTCGATTGTAATAAATGAAAGGTAATTAATCTCGTTGTTCTGCTGTTTCCATCAATAAAAGGATGTATGTGCTGAAATTCATTATGAAAATAAACTGCAAAATTTAAAATTTCCTTAAGAGATAATTTTTCTCTTTTGATAAACTTATCATATTCTTCGAACAAAACATCTAATTCTTTTTTTATATTCTCTGCTTTTGTAATCTTAAAATTAGGATTGCCTTTGATATAAACCTCTTCTGTTCTTATTTTACCTGCAATTTTCGGAACATGTTTCATAGCTATTCCCTGATAATTAAGAACTGATGCAATATTCAGGACCTTTTTTTGTTCGCTATCCTGAAGCATTTGTAAAATCGCATCCTGATAGTTTTTTACTTCATCTACATCCAAGCTTTTTAAATTACCTGGAATAATTTTATCTTGCAGTATCTTAAAAGTCTCTGACAATGTTATTGGATTTCCCTCCAATGAAAGGCTGTGATAAATAAAAGAAATTTCAAACTCTTTTACAACTTTCCTGTATAAGACAACCTCTTTTCTTTTCAATCTTTTAAAAATATTTAATTCTCTCTCTATTTCTTTATCGTAAAAATGAGAGCTATCTGTTATAACTTTATGCTTATATCTGAAGTAAACAAGAAGATTATTTAACAAAATATTATAAAATATCTTTACTCTCAAAGGTTTTCTTGAAATAACAAGAACTAATCCAAATCTGTTTAATATCTCTATATATTTTTTAAAGGTTCTTGGATGAACATCTACATCATTTGGAGTGATTTCTTTTTTTTGCAAGGCTTTGCTTAAAAATTCAGCAAAATTTTTATCAAGTAAATAATTATAACTAACATTATTTTTTAGACAATGCTGGATTATTCCATAGAGAATCTCTGCCTTTTTGCTTACCTCTAATTCAAAACCATATTTAGTTTTCCTAAGAAGGCCCATGGCAACTAATTCTCTAAGCTGTTTATGAACCGCATGATAATCTTCATCTGATTTATTAAACTCCCTGACTACTTCCACAGGTTTCATAGGGGCCCTGTTTTTATACACTAATTCAAAAATATCATATTTAGTTACCATAACAATATATACTCTTTCAAGCTTTAAAAAGCTTTCTATTTGGCATAAAAAGTAACATATTATGTAACAAATAGTGCCAAATGTAGTTCTGCCTAATGAATCTGAAATCTTTGTCAGGATTAAATGAAATAATCTGCATTATGAAGTCTTTAGGAAACTTCTGATATTTCTTATTCTTAACAACCAACAAATAAAGTTCTTCAGGAGTCATCAGGTTTATAAGACGGGCCGCACTTTTTAATGTTATCGGGGGTTATAAGACAATTTGGTTAATCTCCCACCTTCGGGAGGTGGAAATCCCGGTTCAAATCCGGGTAACCCCATAAGATTTATAAAAAATAACAGCTATGGGTTTTTCATGAGAAGTTATAATCACAATAGTAATGGAAGGGAGAGAATGATAATGGAGGCCTATCCTTACGTAATGGGAGTGGCTGTAATGATGGCAAAGACGTTTCCTATTCCGGGAATGAACATGGATGATTATAAGTCCGTAGCTAATGAAAGGATAATGATTTGTGCAGAAAAATACTGTGGTCCTGAAGGAAAATTTAAACATTATGCTGCAAGGACTGTGAGAAATGCAATTTTCAGCATTAAGAGAACGGGAAGCAGGAGAAACGTCCAGTACCTGGAGGAACTAACAGACGATGATAATGGCATGGATTTTCCGGACAGAAAAGCTTCTGACCCTGCAAGGGCTGCAGAGCTCCGGGAAGAATTGCAAAGAATAAGGACAATAATAGGGGAAGAAACTTTTTTGATGTTCAGATTGTTTAGTGAGAATAATAGTTATGAAGAAATAGGAAATCTTCTGTCAATGCCAGAGGGGACAATTGCTTCAAGATTGTGCAGAGCAAGGGAGAGATTAATCGTGGAAAAGATGAAAGAGGCGGCATGACGGTGCGGCGCGGGATTTATATAATAAATGCTTTTTGAATTTCTAACGGGGCTGTGGTCTAGCTTGGCAAGATTCAAGCATGGGGTGCTTGCGACCCCGGTTCAAATCCGGGCAGTCCCATTTTTATTATGTGATGCCGGATTTGAACATTGCCCTCTTATAAAGATATATAAACTAAGGGTGTTATTTCTTATTATGACCAATATAACTGAAGGTACTTTTCTTACAGACGCTGAAGTAAGACAAGAAGTTTTAGGTTTACTAAGGAAGCGTGGCTCAGAATGCCTTGGGCAAATGGCGGCAGAATTAGTAGTAGATGAGAAGAGAATTGCCGAGACATTGGCAAATCTAATAGAAGGTGGCAGAGTTGCTCCCAGAAATTGTAAAATAAGAGATCCGAATGTAAAATTGAAAGTTGAAGAAACAAGATATGGGCCGAATAATTCATTATTTGGAAAGAGAAACCCTAAAATACTTTACTGTGATACTCTTAATATGCTTAGAACTTATTCTTCCATTGGTCCTTATTAGCTTTGATTGTTTTTGAATAATTCTCCATGAATCTTCTTGGCATATTTTCTTGCGAGTTTCATGACTTCCGGAAGCTTGTGAGGGGGGCGGACAAGGTCTTTAACAATTTTTACAGCTGTTTCTATGGAAACGCCGCTTCCCGGGCTTACAAATAAAGGCTTGCTGCCCTGCTTAGTCTGGATAACTCTGCCAACTTCTTTATCATTAATAAATAATTTATCGTCACTAATATTAAAGCCGATAGAATTATCGGTAATGGCTATTGATGGAATATCAGTATTAATTGAGAAGTGAGAAGCCTCTCCAAGACGAGGATGATTAATGCCAAGGCCGTCAATGAGAAATAGTTCCGGCTTCTGCTCCAGTTGCTCCAGAGCTTTCAGCATAGCGGGCAATTCTCTGTAAGAACGAAATTCGGCAAGATAAGGAAAATTAACTCTGTCAATGAAGAATTTTTCATCAACAATATTGAAGGCTTTATCAGTAACAACAACAGCTGAAAGGATTTTGCTGCCTATAATAATATTGCTGAATGAGCCTATGAACTCTATATTGTTGAATTCTGTTTCATCTTTTAAGGTGATGTTTTTGGCAAGATTGGATTGCTCGCGCTTTAGAGATTCAATGTCAATGCCAAATTTCTTAATAGTTTCAGCCTCTTTTGCGGGGTCCATATAATAGCAGAGGAGCATAATTGTAGATAAATCTTTCGGAAAGATTTATTACTATTTATAGCAACAGACTTAAATATTTGACCATTTTGTCTGTTGCTGTATTCGAGAGAACAAAAAACATGGTAAAACATTTTGGTCTCTCGTTATAGATGAGCTGTGTAAATCCGGACTAAGTTTTAATATACTTATTATTAATTGCCTTTATGCTCATTATAAATAACCATTTTAACATCAATTAATATGCTGGAACTTGCATGCAGCTTATGTTGACGTTTTACAGGTTATCAGTTAATTATTCTTGGTTCTAAAGCAATTTACTGGTGCTAAAATGCATCAATCGCCTAAATAATAATCTGGGTGCTATCTTTTAAGAAGATGTTTTTATCTTAACCCTAAACTGCTTGCTATTTTTGCCCAGAAACCTCTCTTGTAATCCTTTGCTTTATAATTTCTGCCAACAAGCTTTGCTGCTATTTCCTTATACTTCTCTGCAGAGCGTGACTTGGGATGAGTATGAACAACGGGGTTTTTCATAGCAAGGGATTCGCGGACAGCGAATTCTTCCGGGATTACTCCGAGAATGGGAACTTCAAGCATGTCAATAATATTTTCGGAAGTCAGTTCGGTTTTGTCATATCTCACCCTTGTTACAATGACACCTCTTACCGGCTTTCCAAGCTCTTCGGCGATCTTTATTGTTTTAAGAGCGTCTGTTATTGAAGGCATGTCTGGGTTTGAGACCAGAATAACTTCATCAGCCAGCCTCATTATGGAGAGCGCTTCTTCTCCAAGCCCGGCAGAAGAGTCAAAGATTATGTACCTGAACAGCCTCTTGAGCTTCCTCGCTATGTTTTCCAGGTTTCTCCTGTTTGCTCTCTTGAGTTCTTTCAGGGATAAGGAAGTGGGGATAATCTTTATTCCGGAATCGTGCTCATATATTGAATCTTCAATTCTGGCGTGGCCTGAAAGGACGTGAGCGAGGCTTACCGGCACTATTGGTGCGCCGAAATGCAAGCCGACGTTTGGAGTTGTCAGATTACCGTCAACAATAATGACATCCTCGCCAAAGGAATTAAGAGCAGCTCCAAGATTTACAGCTGAACTAGTCTTTCCAGTCCCGCCCTTCCCGGAAGTTATAACAAATATTCTGCCCATTTTTATAATGTTTTCACATCTTTTTATAAAATTTGTTTAATCTTGCTTATAAACCTTTCCAAAATGGTTGCATATTCTTTTAGCTTGTCTAAATTTATATCAATCCACTGCCCGCCATCTTTAACTTTTAACGTTATATTCTTGCGGAACTCATTTTCTTTGAGGTATTCCAATGAAGGGATTTTCTTGAAGAATTCATAGAGTTCTATGGCTTTTATTATGTCAGGGTCTTTTTTGTAGAGTTTCTTTATTTCAATAACCTTCATCTTCGGGGCTGGAGGAATAACAGGAAGCTTTTTGTCCTTTTTGGCTTTGTTGAGCAGGGAAGAAATAACTTCTTCGATCATGCTTGTCCATCTCTTAAGGAGATTCAGAATTACGTCACCCGTTTTCGTGTACTTCAAGCTCACATACAGCAAATGGTCTGCGCTTATTTTTTCCTGAATTATCTTATCCATTCCCCTTTGAGATAGAGTTTAGATTTTCCAAGTCTAAGATGATTTCATAGAGTGGTTTTAAGTATAAATACCTTCTGCCCAGCAATTCTTGTGAAATTTGACTATGAACACTTGAAAGTAATTAAAACACGCATCAAGCCAGCTTGCTCTGGCTCAGCCTCTCCCTAGTCTTTCCAAGGACAGATTTTGATATTCTTATGAAGTTCTTTATTCTGTCCATGTTTATGGTTTCTGTGCGCAGGTTATCAGTCATTATTATTACATTGCTGTTCTTTACAAATTCCATGGGGGATTTTTTGTGGGCTTCGGCAAGCCTCATTACGTCAAAGAGAGCCTTCACTTCCTCATCAGAAAATTTATACTGCTTAACACAGCTGCTTTTAAAAGTTTCAAGATTGCTGCGGGCATCTCTGTACAAGTTTATTCTCTTAAAATAATACTCATACTGAAGGATGGCGTTTATAAGGTATATTGCAAAGATATTCAGCTCTGTTATTATCTTGAGGGATATTCTCTGCTCGCCGAGCAGGGGGAATGTAACATAAGCAAGATGGTCTGCCAGCCGGAGGGACTTCTCGGCGTTTCTTATGGATGAAAGGTGTTTTTGCTCCATTTTAAGTAGATTGTATTAAGATGGTTATAACTATAAAATAGCAAGGAAACAGAAGTTAATGAATATTTGTATTCTTTAAAGAATCCTTAGAATCATCCTTGTAGGCAGGGATTGAAAGTTTTGTCCTTGATAAATGGATTATAGCTAACCCTATGCAGACAGACTCTAAGAAAGAGATAATATTGCTTCTGCCAAGTCGCCGTTGGCGTCTTTGAGGGCTTTTTCCGCCTTTTCGCGGGCAGCTCCGGTTTTTTCTATGACTGAAGCAATATCTTCTTCTTTTATGCCTTCATCTCCCTGTTCCTCTCTTGTCTCTCCAGTTATTTGCCAAGAGTCGTTGCCCTGCATGTTTATCTTGGAGACGCTTGGAGCTTCAATGATTATTTTACTGCCATCATTCTTCTCAATCACAACGCGCGAGGCATCAATTTCTTCCTGCTTGATGCCGAGCTTCTTCATCATTCCCTGAATCTTTGATGGGTCAATTCCGCCGAACATAAATAAGAATTATCCAGCAGAAACCGGAAAGAAAATGTTTAATGCTATCACAAAGAGAATAACTGCAATGATTAAGCTGACGACTGCTATCGGGCTGAGCTTGAATTTTGAAGGGTATTCTTCATTATACCTCATTAACCCGCCAAAGCCGGAAGGGGTGCTGATAATGTTGTCTGCCATGAAAATAAAATGATAAAGGAAGTTTAAAAATCTAATGGAAGTTAAGACTGTCGCATCTACGGGACTTATCTTCCTAATAGAAACGGCACCCCATATAAAAATCCACTACAGCGAAGCAAGTCCCGCAAAATAGACAAAGCCATGGAAGTTATAGTTTGCTGGAAATATCACTAACACTCCTTCTAATGACTTTGTGAGCATTATCAGTAACTGAAGCGGCTGTTAAAGTAGCCTTATGAATAATAGAATAAGCGGCAACGCCAATTAAAATGGCAACAGTTCCCAAGCCGATGTACATTTCGGTGTCCGGGTCGTGGCTTATCCTGTTTAAGCCAAGGGGCAGGCTAATCCTCAGCGAATTATACTGGCAGGCAAGGCTGAAGAAAACGCCTTCAGCTTCTGCAGCTACAATAGGTATGAGCCCATACCTGCGCCCGCTTATTATGCTATTAATAATTTTCATGATCATAAGAAGCAAAAATAGTTTATAAATCGGTGCTTATCTTTTTAATGCTCTTCAAAATCTTATCTTTAATCTTGCGGTTTGTATAAGTCTGGCCGAATCTGACAACGATCCAGTTTAAATTTCGCCAATATTTTCTAGGAAATAATTTTTCTAAATCTTTCTCTATTTTATGTGGGTTGGTGTTTTTTGTCCAGCCTAGCTTTTGCGAACAATATGCAACGTGGGTATCAACGCCTATTGCATCATGATTATGCTCTGCAAGGAAAACATTGGCGGTTTTTCTGCCGACGCCCGGAAGCTCAATTAGCTTGTTAAAATCCATCGGTACGTTACCATTATAATCATTAACGAGAATTTGAGCAAGCTTTTTTATGTTGCGAGATTTTGTTTTGTAGAAATTAACGGGTTTGATAGTCATTCCAATACTCTTTTCGCTGGCATTAGACAATTTTTTTAAGCTGTCATACCTGCGAAATAACCCCTCAGCAACTGGTATGGTCTTCTTATCAGTAGTTCTAGCGGACATGAGAGTAGCAATGAGAGTTTTCCAATCCTCATTCCAGCCATCAGCAGCCAGCCTTTGATTTTTGCCGAGTTTTTTTAAAGCATCCAATTGCTTAATGGCAGCTTTTGAAGAAGGCATGAATCAATGAAGAAACCAGAATTAATAAACGTTATACTCTCTTCATGCTGATAGAAGAAATGTTCATTACTAATGATAAAATGTTTCTACCGGCAATAAAAGAAAGTGTGCATGAGTAATGCAAACATTTAACCACAACGCCTTATTTTTGGGGGAGTTATGGAAGAATTTATAAACTATAGTTTGACTATAGCCCCATGGTTACGACAATACAACTTAATGAGAATGTTAAAATGGCTCTTGATGGAATGAAGGAATCCTCTAGGGAAACTTACGAAGATGTAATTGTCAAAATGATGGAGAAAATTGATGAGGAAAAAAGAAAGAGAAAAGAATTATTGATTGAGGGATATAAGGAAATGGCTGAAGAAAATCTTAAAATCGAAAAGGAGTTCGAGGCTATTGAGGAAGATTTTGATTGGGAATGGAAATAAAAAGAGGAGATATTGTACTCGCTGATTTGGAGCCTGTCAGGGGAAGTGAGCAAGGTGGAACAAGACCCTGTTTGATAATACAAAATGATGAAGGCAATAGATACAGCCCAATAACAATAATTGCACCAATAACCTCTAAAAAATTTAGTAAGCATTTTTCTACTAATGTGTTTTTGCCAAAAGATAGTTCTGGTCTGGACTACGATTCTACAATTCTGCTAAATCAAATAAAAGCTATAGACAAAAGGCGGGTAATCAAACAATTAGGCATACTTAACTTTAATATTATGAAGAAGGTAGAATCTGCAATTAAAATAAGTTTAGACCTAATTTAGGGATGTAATTTAAGAAGCTTTTTAAAACTAGTCCATATAGGATAATCATGCCGATGCCAAAACTTAGCGACATAAAAAACTGGTCGCCGGAAATAGAAAAGGCAATAACTGAAGAATGGAAGAAGGCAGAGATGTGGAGGTTTGACTCTAAAAAAGCCCGCAAAATATACAGCATTGATACTCCTCCGCCATATGTTAACGCGCCAATACACATGGGGCAGGCAATAACATGCTGCTACATGGACTTCTTTGCAAGATACAGGAGAATGAAGGGTTATGATGTATTATTTCCTCTTGGCTTGGACAGGAACGGGCTGCCGATAGAAGTAGGAGCAGAAAAAAAGTATAATGTAAGCCCATTCAAAATAACGAGGGAAGAATTCTTAAAATATTGCGAGAAGCTGCTCAATGAAACTTCCATGGAGTCGGCTGACACTTTCGCAAAATTAGGAATAAGCTTCACATCTTACAAAGAAGGAAAACATATAGGGGCAGTATACAAGACTGATTCGCCAGAATACAGATCACTAACACAGGCAACATTCATTGAATTATACAAGAAAGGACTGGTTTATGAAGCATCAAGGATAAGCAATTGGGATCCGAAGTTAAGGACGACTATAGCAGATTCAGAAATAGACTACAAAGATATTGAAAGCTCATTCGTGCACGTGAGATGGAAAGTAAGGGGAACGGGAGAAGAAATAATAATAGCCACAACAAGACCGGAATTGATAAGCACTTGCAGCGCAGTGATTTATAATCCTGAAGACAAACGTTATGAAAGACTTAGCGGAAAACACGCAATAATACCCCTGTTCGGAAGAGAAGTTCTAATAATGGCTCATCCTTATGCAAAAATAGACAAAGGAACAGGGCTGGTAATGATGTGTGCTGGAGGAGATTTAACAGACGTGCAATTCCACAGGGAGATGAAGTTTACGCCAATAATAGCAGTAAGTATTGACGGAACAATGAATGAAAAAGCAGGATTTCTTAAAGGCTTGAAGGTTAAGGAAGCGAGACAGAAAATAATTGATAAACTAAAAGAAGAAGGATTAGTAGCAAGAGAAGAAAGAATAATTCATAGAACACCAATGAGTGAAAGAAGCGGAGCAGAAATAGAATTCATAGAAATGCCGGAGTTGTACTTGAAGCAGGTAGAATTCAAGGACGAAGTAAGAAAGATTGCCGGGAAAATAAATTTCTATCCCGAAGAATCTAAGGAGATACTGGATAAATGGATCGATTCGGTAAGCATTGACTGGCCGATATCACGAAGGAGGTTCTATGCAACACCAATACCTTTGTGGATTTCTGACGATGGAAAATTAACTGCAGTTCCTCCAGCTGGAGATTACTATGAACCTTGGAAGAAAGGAAGCAAGCCACCAGCAGGGTCGGAAGTAATGAAGGAAGGAAAAATTATTGGAAAGATTAATGATAAACAATTTTCAGGGATAAAATGGAGCGGTGAAACAAGAGTGTTTGATACATGGATGGACTCATCAATATCGGAATTGTTTATTTTGAAGTATAATGAAAATAAAGAATTCTTTAAGAAAGCATATCCTGCAACACTTCGCCCTCAAGGAAAAGAAATAGTCAGAACATGGCTCTACTATACCTTACTGCGAGGATGGCTTGAAACAAAGAAGCCGGCTTTCAAAGATGTGTGGATTCACCAGCACATAGTTGATGAGAAAGGAATGAAGATGTCAAAGAGACTTGGAAATGTTGTAGATCCGCAAGGATTACTGAGAGAATACGGAGCCGAAGCAATAAGGTTATGGAGCGCAATAGAAGGAGACTTATCAAGAGGGGACTTGAAATGCTCGAGAGAAAGAATAAAAGCCGAGATGAAAACGCTGAATAAGATATTAAATGTGAGCAGGTTCATAATGCAGTTTGAGAAGTCCGGCAAGTTTGCTCATGATAATCTGACTAATACAGACAGACTGTTTATTGATTATGTTAATGAATTGACGAGTTTTTGCGATGAAAGTTACGATAAGTACGACTTTTATAATCCTGCAATAAAACTAAGAAATTTCTTATGGGAAATATTTGCTTCGCACTATGTGGAGATTGTTAAAGCGAGGGCTTATAATCAGGAAGGAAAATTCAGCAAGGGAGAAAGCGAATCAGCGCGATACACTCTTCATTACCTTCTTGAGAGATTTTTGGCGCTGATTTATCCGATAATGCCTCAAATAACTACAATGATAATGAATGATAAAGGCATTGACTTGTTAAGAGCAGAATATCCGAGAGCAGAGAAAATGAAGAATAAAGAGCCGTTGAAGGATATTATTAATATTATGACTTTCAACAGCGTGGTGTGGAAGAAGAAGCAGGAAAAGGGAATATCTTTGAGGGAGCCGTTGGATGGAATTGAAGTGCCAAAGGAATTGGAAAAGTATGAGAAGGATTTAATAGCCTGCCACAATTTGAGATTGTAATACATATTAAAAAGGAGCATTTTTTAAAATATTCATGACAGACCTTAGTTTTGAAGAACTCGTTGAGAAGCTTGGGAGCATTAGAGGCAGGCACACGGAGCTGGTAAGCGTGCTGATACCGGCAGGATTCAACAAGGATTCTGTAACAAAACAGCTTGATGCAGAAAAAAGCACGGCGAATAATATTAAGAGCAAGAACACGAGAAAGAATGTGATTGATGCTCTTGAGAGAATTGTCAGGTATCTGAAGACTCTTAGGAAGACTCCGGCGAATGGCTTGGCTTTGTACTGCGGGAATACATCTGAAAATGAAGGACAGCCGAATATTGAGCTGTTTGACATTCACCCAATCCAGCCATTAAATACAAGGATTTACAGGTGCGACCAGACCTTCGTTGTTGAGCCATTAAAAGAAATGCTGGAAGTAAAGGAAGTCTATGGGCTATTGGTAATTGACAGGAAGGAAGCGACGGTAGGAGTGCTTGAGGGAAATAATATTAAAATGCTTAGGCACATGACGAGCGGGGTGCCGTCAAAAATAAGGGCGGGTGGACAAAGCTCTGCTCGTTTCGCCAGAATAACAGAAGGAATGGCGAAAGAATTTTACAGGCGTGTTGCAGAAGCGATGAAGGAATTATTCTTTGACATGCCGAAGCTTAAAGGAATAATCATCGGAGGGCCGATGCCGACGAAGGATGATTTCATGGATGAAGGACAGCTCGTTACAAAATTAAAGGATATGGTTATTGGGATGAAGGACATAGGGGATTCTGACGAGAATGGATTGCATCTGCTCGTTGGAGCGAGCAAGGACTTATTGGCTGAACAGGGGATAATCAAGGAGAAAAAAGTTCTTGAAAAATTCTTTGAGATGCTTGGAAAAAATCCTGAAATGACGGCTTACAAAAAAGACAATGTAATGAAAGCTCTGGAGTATGGAGCTGTTGATGCTTTAATAGTGTCAAAAAAACTGCTCAAGAGTGATGCAAAAAAGTTTATTGATATGGCTAATAATACTGGAGCAAGAGTGGACTTGGTATCTGCAGACACTAATGAAGGCGAGCAGTTCCTGAATTTGAGCGGGGTCGGGGCGATATTGAGGTATAAACTGCAGTAGAATCAAAGAAAGGTTTATATAGTCTATAGACATATAATTATATGATAACTACTATACAGGTTGATGAGCAGCTGTTATTATTGCTTAAAAAACTCAAAGAAGAATACAGAGCGCAGTCTTACCGGGAGGCTTTGATGACTGGAGTGTCTCAGTTACTCAAGCCAAAGATATCACTGGCGGGTTCTTTAAAGAAGCACTTTCCTAAAGGACTTTCTCGTGAAGAGATACTGAAGGATTTAAGAGATAAAAATGACCGATTCTAAACTTCTAGATTCGTCTATTTGGATTGACTACATAGCAAATGGCCGTCATAAAGGAGTTATTGACGGAAGCAGTCAATTGTTCTTAGCATCTATATCTTTAATTGAAATAAAGAAGAAGCTACATAATCTTGGGTTGAATAGTGGTCAAATAGCAGAAAAGCTTGATTTTGTTAAAAAACGAAGCATAATAGTTATCCTTGATGAAGCATTAGCGGAAAAGGCAGCTAATTTTGTTATTACTAATAGTTTATCCTTAGCAGATGCAGTAATCTATGCCTCGGCATTATTAAACAAGGCTGAATTACTGACGCTGGATAATGATTTCCGCAGGTTGAAAGGAACAAGAGTTTTCTGATGTTACTACTTATTAATTACGCGTAACCGAAAGGTTTAAATAGTTGTATTTATTATAAAATTCATGACTGAAACTAAGTATGGGGTTAGAAAAGCTGTAACTACTCTACCTGTTAGAGATTTACTTTTAGTCCCTCATAATAGTCATGACTTAGTTGTTGCTCATCCTGCTTTTCGTTCTGGTACTTATAATGCTAGTGTTAAAGCTATGAAGGGTCCTTATTTTCATTCT
>JAGVWS010000025.1 GCA_018304165.1 Candidatus Pacearchaeota archaeon | reverse complement strand
CTTGAACTCCTTCTTTAAGGTTATATAAGCGCGTTTTTCATTTCCTTTGGCAAGCACATTTACTTTCTTTACCTTAACTTTGAACATTTTCTCAAATTCCCTCTTTATTTCTTCCTTCCTTGCTCTTCTCTCGGTTCTTAAAAGCAGGGTATTTTCTGCTTCAATCAGCTTCACTGCCTTCTCAGATGTTATGGGTTTGAAGAGCATTTTGTTATAAATTACTCCAATTTATTTTATTACTGCTAATTATGAAACCCCTCATTAAGTGGGGCATACTAAAACTAAAATTTGAGTTAAAGTGCCATCTACTGATATAATCATTAAATTCATCAAGAATGTTGAAGTTGCTGTATGTTTTCATGTTAGTAATTGTTTTATTTATTCTCCTTCTTTTCTGCCTTTTCATTATTTTCTTTTGATTCCCTAACTTGTGATAATTCCTTTATCGCGTTCTCCGTATAAACTGTCAGTCTTCCGAGAGGGAATAAATCACTTATTTCAAGCTCATCAACTTTTCTTATCTGTATTCCGGAAAACTTCTTCTCCTCATCGCTTCCAATAATCATTAACAGTCCAGCCCTCGTCCTGTACTTCCTGTTTCTCATCCTTCCCCTTCCTGCTCTCATGCTTCTCTCCCTGAACATTACTCCTTCAAGCCCCTTCAGGTGCTCTCTCAAGAATTTTACTAATTCTTTAGTCTTCAGTTTTAGCACAGCTTCATCGACTACTATTGGTACTTCAATCTTCAATTCTCTTGGTATGCTGCTGTATCTCTTTTTGAGCATTTCAACGCTTGCCGTTGCAGCTATCGCGCTCTTTAGGGCAATTTCAATTTCCTTCCTGTTCATCTTCTTTTCCTTAAGAAAATGCTCTACGCGGGGAGGATGCGCTGCCCTTCCTCCCCTGGCGCTTGATATAGTAGCTCCAATCCAGTAAAACTGAGTTCCGCGCCTCCAGAATATCTTCCTTGGTACTCTTGATATTCCGTGTCCATAAGCAGTTTTCCATGCATGCCTTTTGTGCCTCACTATTCCGCTCGCGCTCGCCCTCTTTCCTGCCAATGGGTCTGGAGAATGGGGTTGCTGCTCTTTTGATATCTCGAAGAATTTTTGTGATATGTCATTGCGGATGTTTTCACTAAACACGCTTGGAAGCTCTATCTCCCTTCCCTTTCCCTGCCCTGTTGCTGTTAATATTTTTGTCTTCATGTTTTGATTTTTGTTCAGCCTTATTTTGATTATTTTTTGATTTGATTGATAAATCTATATTGATAATGTTAAACCCAACACTCGTAGCTTGTTCATCTTGATTCAGCTTTGTTAGCTTAGCCTCATCAATAACACGCCAACTTGTCGCCAGCTTAATTTATCCACACCGCTTAGCTCAACCTTAGCATCACTTTGACCTTGCCGATTTATGCATTATTAATTTATTTTTATTATTTTTCAGCTATTTTCCTCCTATAATTTATTCTTACCTCAATTCTATGAACTCATATTTTTTCTTTTCTTGCTTCTTCGTTCTGCGAAGAGGGGCAGTAATAATAATCGCCCTCTTTACAGGTCCCTGCACGCTTCCTCTCAATATTGCGAATTCGTTCCTTATCGTTCCATAATTCTTCAGTCCTCCAGGAGGGTTGATTGCTGGCATCTTTGTGGCATCATTAATCATTATCACAGGATTATTGTAAATTGCTCTTGTAAACAAGCCCATCTGCCCTGCGTTTGGAGACATGTAAGTTGTTCTTGCCGGATGCCACGGAGCCAATGAGCCTGGTCTTCTTCTTCCCTTCTCTGACTTGTGCTGTTTTAATTCAAGCCCATATCTCTTTACTGGCCCTACTAATCCCTTTCCTGTCGTTACTCCCCTCGCATCAACCATTTTGTAATCCTTAAGCGCTTCGCCTGCCTTTATTTCCTTGTCAAGATGATTCTTAGCAAAACCAAACTGCTCCAACACACCGCCACCAATAGCAATCTCAGCCATGTCCGGAGTCTTCTTTATTCCTGTCTTCTTTACAACAGAATAAGCGATTATGGTTATTTTGTCAAATTCGTTATTTGCAACCCTCTTTTCAACCTCTTCAATCCTACTCTTCTCGCTATGAGCTTTTGGCAATTTTACTTTCCTTTTTAGTTCTTTATCAAGATGCTGCGAAAGCACTTCTGTAACTACCTTGCCGTTTTTGTGTAATCTTACAGAATAAATCTTCATGTTCGGCAGTTCTAATATAGTTACTGGCATGACTATTTTCTTGTCCTTAGTCATGCTATTTGGTGTTAAGTCCTTCACGAATGCTGTCTTCATTCCTGCCTTGTATGCTATGAATCCCAGAAGTTTTCCTGCTCCTTCCTTTGTATTTCTCTGTATTATTGGGTCCCAATGAATACTTGGCAGTAGCTTTGCCGCTCTCTTTCTTGGCCAAAACTGCAGTGATCCATGGCGTGGTCGGTGTATTTTTGCCATTTTTTTATTTTGTTATATTGTGCGCATAAGCGCGTAAGTGTGATTTGTGAATGTGAATTTTAAATGTTTAATTAACTGTTAAAACGCGGGGCTTGGTTCAGCTTTCTCCAATAGGCTTGGTTATAATAAGCTTAGCCTCATCAACATGCACAGCTTAACTTAACTAATTAACCTCGCTAAACGTATCGTTTTACAGCTAATTATCTTCATATTTTCCACGATAACTATTGTTAATTAATAGCTATCTTTAATGTTAATTTTCGCAACCCAGAACTAGCAAATGATTTCATCTCATTTACAATTAATTATGCTTCTTTTGAGCACTTCAATTAGATTCAACCTAAGAGAGAAGGTGAAAAGGGAGTATATAAAGGTTTTTAGATAAGCAGTAGGAACATCCACAAGGGTATACGGGCTATATTCCCCTCTATTTTGTAAAGGTCTTTTGTTATAACTATTCCGAAAGGTGATTTATACTCTTTTATGAAATTTTCAATTTCATTAAGCGTTGCTTCTGGCAAAACTCCTCTAAACTTTGACTCAATAGGTATTGGTTTTCTTCTTATCTCCATTACATAATCTATTTCTTTTTTGTTTCTCCAATAAAATATATCTGGTTCTGGCCCCTGCTCTAAATTAAATTTCAGTCTTGATAAATGGTCAAATATTACTCCCTGAACTACTCTTCCGATTTCTGTTTCATCATTAAGCAGGAGCTCATCTAAAAAATCTGAAATTCCATTCCTTATCCCAGAGTCTAGAACATAAATCTTGTTTTGTTTTCTTATTCTAGTCTTCCTGCTGCTGGAATAAAATTCTGAATTCTTTATTAAATAAGCTTTAGTTAGGTACTTTAGGTAATCTTTTAGCGTCGGTCTTTGGATATCCAATATATTAGCTGTTTTAACCAGATTTATCATTTCTCCAGAATTTTTAGCTAACAGTTTAAATAGGTCTTCTAAGACTTTTGGGTTTCTTATTCTAAAGTATCTTACTATGTCTTTGAAGAATATTAGCTTTATCTTGTCCCTTATTGATTCCCCAATTTTTGGATAAGACATTTCTTCTAAAAATTCAGGATAACCTCCCGTGACCAAATATCTGCTTAGTTCTATTTCTATTGCTTCTCTTTTTTGGCTTATTAAACCGATAAGTTTATCCAGTTCTTGTTTTAGAATTTCTAATTTCTTGCTTTCAACAGCTTTAATGAATGATTCATGTATCCGCTTTCTTTCCAGGTTGAAATTTTCTGGCAAAATCTTCTTATATCTTAAAACTTCAGAGAATTTTAGTGGCATCATTACTGACGTTTTTATTCTTCCTAATAATGACTCTTCAGTTCCATTGCTAATCCATATTGATGATGAGCCGGATATAATGAATTTTAGCTTGTATCCAAGGTCATACCAATTCTTTAAGATTTTCTCCCATTGTGGCAGCTCTTGAACTTCATCCAGGAATAAGTAATGATTATTATCTAATTGATCTAATGGTTTTTTGACTATATACTTAAAGTATGCCTCTATTATGTGTTTAAGCTCTACTCCCCCTTTACTCAATTCTACCTCGTCTATTGAGAGATAGAGAATTCGGCTTGGCGAAACCCCCTTATCCAGCAAGTCCTGTATTAACTGGTGGATTAATATTGTTTTGCCAACCCTTCTTGGGCCAACAATTGATGCTATTTCTCTTTTTTCTATAGAATTACGAATTTCATAGAAGTCTCCTCTCCTGAATGGGCTTGTTTTTGATTCAGGTATGGGCTTGTTATCCCACCAGGGATTATACCTATTCAGCACTTTAATTATCTCTATTTCTTCCATATGTATACTGTATTATACAATCTTTATAAATCTTTGTATAGTGTATTATACATTTAACCCCCCTTGTTTGTATAGTATATTATACACCTGCTCTTTCTTCCATTCATGGCTATCAGGGGTTGGAAGAAGCAGCAGCCTCAAATAGCACCCATCTGTTCTAAAATAGTTATGGGATCGTGACCCTCAACATAATCTTTATACTTTCTTATTTTAACCTTTCTATTGCCAATTATTTCTCTAACCTTCATAGCCCAACCACACTCCTTAATCTTGCCACACTTAACAAAATATTCATTCTTTCCCGATGGTTCAACAAAGAAGAGCGAAGATTTACATTGAGGGCATTTGAATGTAATATCCATTGAATTAATACACTTTTAAAGGATATAAATGTTTTTAGAAGGGGTGGCGAGAGGCAAGGGAGTTTTATGGTTAGACTGTCTCTTTTTTGATTAATCTTTCATAAAGTTTTCTATTTTTGTCAGAAAATTTCTTCTTTCTCTCATGTATCCTTAAAACGCCACTTTTTAACAGTGGAATAATAAAACAGTTATTAGCGATTAGTTTCGCCCCAAAATGAACATCTTCATAACCCCAGCTTTTAAACCTTTCATCAAATCCTTTAACTTTTATGGTCTCGTTTCTTCTAACACTTAAGTTATGGGTTATAACCATCTTGGGAAGTGTCCATGGTCCAATGACTCTCAGATTACCAAAGAACTTGAAATTATTTGTCTCTTCTAAGAGTTTATATTCCTTACCTCTGAACTCCTTTATATATCTGAAATCGTGTTTTATTTCGGGTTTTACATTATCTGAGTTAACAAGCCTTGTCTTCTTATCTCTTAATAAGATGCTTTCTGCTAATCCGCAAACAACTGCTTTGTTAGTTTTATTATGAATTTTCCAAACTTCTCTAAAATAATTGGTTGGTAATAGGACGTCCGAGTCCAAAAAAATTAATAACTCATTTTTTGCTAAGCTAACGCCTTTATTTCTCGCATAGCTTCTTCCCATATTTTTTCTGTAGTAAACATAAGTAAACCTACAAGGAATAATGTTAAGCGAGAAAGGAAGGTCCATCCTTGAACCGTCATTTATTATTATTTCAAACTTATCAGAATTTTTAATAATTTCCTGATGATTTGAAAGGTTGGTAATTGTTTTTTTAAGAGTGTTAAAACTATTGTAGAATGGTATTATTATTGAAGATTTAATCGGTGCATCATTTGTAAAAGGTTCTAGTTTTGAGTAGTCATTATTTTTCTTTTCAAGACTTTTTAGGATTGTTGGTTTTTTCCTTTGCATTGTTTTGTTCATTTGAGAAAATTGATGGATAAGAATTTCTGTGTCTCTCATAAAGCTCTATAGCTTTAAGAAGATAATCTCTAATGGGTTTAGCAACCATTTTTTCTTCCTCAAAATATATTTTTTTGTAGCAACTTTCAACTCTATCTTTTAACCATTTATAGAAGAATTCCCAATTATTGAAGAATGAGGCTTTAGCAAAATAGTGGATGCTAATAAACTGTGATAATATGTCGGCAGTTCTAACGATGTCAGCATTAAGCAATTTTGGTCTATCAACCTCTTTTTTGTCAGTTATTAGTATACATTCAACAACCTGATCAATAACTCTCTGGGAAAATTCCCCTTTCTTTAATACTTCTTTAGCGTATTCCGCACTTCTTGATTCGTGACCTTCAATTGAGTTAGTGGTTCTCCCAACAACTAACCCTGCGTCATGGAGGTATGATGCCAATTCGCAAACAACAACGTCCCCTCCATACTTTTTGCACATATCTTTACATAAGTCTACCATTATGTCGAAGTGATTTGGGAAGATCCAATCAGCTTTTTGATAATCGTTTTTAGCATTTTCTTTGAAGAGTTTGTAAACCTCATCTCTAACTCTCCTTACTCTTTCTTCTTCTTTTATCATCGTAATAACCTCGCTTACTTTGTTTAAAATACTTTCCTTGTAACTCTGCGGAAATTTATTCCTTCCGCTTAATAGGTTAATGAATAGATTACCATAACTTTCGTTTTCATTTAAGTAGGGGTATTCTTTTATCAGCCTTCTAACAATATTTTTCCTTAGTCTCTCAATATCATATTCAATGTTGTTTCTTCTGTCATAAAAAACATTGTTAGTAGTCATTTTTATTGTTGGTATGCCTCTAGCGTAGTTTCCTTTAATTATAAAAAAAGCGGGAGGTCGATGATGTATCCATCTTTAAATTTTGAACAAACCTTTTTTATTTCGTACTTTTTTCCAGAGAAGTCTTCAATAATGTAAGTGTCATTTTGTGGCTTATTTCCAAACTTTGCTGATTGGTATGTCTCATCTAAAGAAAAAATGTTTCATCTACAATTTTGCTTTAATGGACTTAAAAAATAAGATGTACATTTGTTTTGGCTCAAGCCTAAAAAGCGAGAAAGAGGCATTTGACAAGGCTATGCAAATGCTTCAAAGTATAGACGTTAAAATAAGAACAATAAGGCTTGATAGATACTACAGCTGCCCAGTTTAT
>JAGVWS010000037.1 GCA_018304165.1 Candidatus Pacearchaeota archaeon | reverse complement strand
CCGCAAGAAGGCTAAAGCCTCCCGCTTATCGTAATTGTTGTGCTGAATTACATAGAAATAACGCTGAAGGTAGGGATGAAGTAATTTCGGGATACTACAGTATGAAAAAACAAGAACAAAACCTTTAAATGACTTGAGGTTCCTGCAAATGAAGATATGGCAAACCTTGTAGAGGAGCAATTAGGAAAAAAAGAGAAGCAAGAGTATAAGGGAGATTTGGCAAAAGAGAAAATACTTACTCCTACAAAGTTTGGTGAAGGTACTAAGTTTGGAAAGGCGCAGTACCGTCTCATTATTGATTCACCCATGTCTGGTGTTGAAGCAGTATACTTCTCGGTGATTCGCCTCATGGAAGACCGTCCTCCCTATGGGTTCAATTACACAGATCCTTTTGGAAGAATCGAAAAAGTCAAAGACATTTACACCGCTGGAGAGACATCATCTTATTGGGGCATGGCTGAGCAGAGAAAAGGTGTCCAGCAAGATAAATTCCAGCAGCTGATGGCGAATGTCGGTCAATTGCTCAAGACATTGTTTCAGATGGTTCGTGAATTGAGAATTATTGATGAACGTTTGGAGTATTATGAAAAGACCTACAAAGGAGATACGCAGGCGGAAGTTGCTCTCAAGAGTATTTGGGTGGATTTAGTGGAAGGTGGTTCAAAAAATCCAGCGTCAGTGTTAGGTCTGGGTTCGCAAGTTGGCTTTGTCACATTGCCGGATTTATTTTTCTCTATTCATCCAAAAAAAGCCGAAGATGTGGAAAGTGTAGTGAGCAATCATCAGTTAATCAGAGGCATGAACAGGAAAATTCGTGAAGTCTTGGGAAGAAAATTAACACAATATATGTATTGGCGGGAAAAAACTTATAAGGAATTGACACAGGGGAAAGAGTTCAAGCTTAAGTATATGCGGCAGCATTACCACGTTATTCGGCTGTATCTCAATTGGCTTCGTCCTTATTTAAGAAATATTCAACGTCTGCAGATGAAGGGTATGGATAATGATAAAGACATCATTGCTGCATTCGAAACATCCAAGATAGAGCTGGAAGTCTTGGGCATTCAAAAAAAATACGAGGCTGAAGGAGAATATGGCAAGACTATGATAGAGTTCAAAGAGATATTTCCTGTGGTGCGTGTGCGCATAAACTATGTCGCAATGCCAGAAATCGCTTTCCAGTCTGAAGGGCAGCGCGGCGCTGTGCATAGAGGAAAAACAGTCGTTATTATTGATGCATTCGCGGCTAGACAGGAAGATATAGATGAGTACAAGAAAAAATTAGAGGAAGACGATCTGGAATTGCTGGGCGCGGTGAATGCTTCTATTCTAGCGTTGAAAGATGATTTAGAGTATTATCTCATACAAGGAGGAGAGATAAAGAAGAAGGACAAGGACAAAGAGCAGGAGAAATCAGACAGTATATTTGCTCCCTTCAAAGCGCTTATCGGAGGAGTTAAAGATCTTGTGGGAGTGTCCAGCAAAAAAGACAAGGATGGAAAAAAAGTGAATTTATCAGAGAAGAGCGAGGCAGAAAAAATAGCAAAAGGACACGCTTATTCAATTTACTATCTCTACAAGAAGACACACCACATGTTTTCAGAATAGGTATTAACCATTTATAAGGAAGAGAAGAAAAGTTATTAAGAAAATGTTTAAATAGTAATAAAAAAAGAAGTGAACTGATGAATCAATTGTTGCTCTATGCCTTGGGAAGTGTGTTGCTGTCCAGTGTGCTGTCATTGATTGGAGTCATTACGTTCTTTGTTCGTTCATCGTTTCTCAAACACCACCTCATTTATCTGGTGAGTTTTGGCGCAGGCGCATTATTTGGTGATGCATTTATTCATCTCTTGCCTGAAAGCGTAGAAGCGGTGGGAGGATTCACTTTAGCTATATCTGTACCCATCCTCTTGGGAATCGTACTTTCTTTCATAGTAGAGAAGTTTGTACATTGGCACCACTGTCACCACATAAATCATACAGGTCATAAACATCACTTAGACCATCAGCAGCGAGGAACTACTTTAGCTTCCATGAATCTCTTCGGTGATGCGGTGCATAATTTTATTGATGGTGTTATTATTGCTGCTAGTTATCTAGTAAGCATTCCTGTAGGTATTGTAACTACTATCGCAGTCTTATTGCATGAATTGCCTCAAGAATTAGGAGACTTTGGTATTCTCTTGCACACAGGCATGTCCAAGGGAAAAGCACTTTGGTATAATTTCCTGGTAAGTCTTACTGCTATAGCTGGTGTCCTGATAGCATTTTTCCTAAATAATTATATAGGAGGATTAACACAGTTCTTATTGCCTTTCTCAGCAGGTGCTTTCATTTATATTGCTGGCTCAGATCTCATTCCAGAGCTCCATCATGAAATCAAAGTAGAGCGTTCTATTATGCAGTTGGCCATGTTTATTTTAGGCGTTATTATGATGCTTGCTTTGTTACTGTTAGAATAAAACTACAGAAATGCCCAAAGAAAATAGTCCTCTTCTTCTGGTTTATAAAAAGTTAAAGGATGGTTCTCATGTAAATGAACTGTTCTTAACATATATTCTAGCCAGTCATACTTTGGTAATTCCTTCCCTTCATTCATAAGCAGATAAGCATCCTCGGCAGTATCTCCCATATATTCCATAATTCTCACCTCCAAAGTGATAGATCTCCAGAGACTTGCAGGACTATATACTAATTATTGACAAAAAGTTGTCTGCAGTGTTGTACTAAAGCAAAACTTTAAATAAAACGATATTTTGTTCATGGTATGCTGAACGCGGAAGTGATCAAGAAAATAGAAGACAGTGTGTACAGCAAGCCTCGTTCTATTCAAGAGATAGCTGAATTCATAAGGAAGAATTGGAGGACTGCAGATCGTTATGTGGCTGAAATCGAGAAGGAATTCGGAACCATTGCCACCAGAACATTTAGAGAAGGCACAAGAGGTGCGTTGAAGATAGTCTATTGGGCGGCTGTAGAAAAGATCAGCCATTCAATTATCCAGCAGAAGCTTGAAGAAGCCTTAATGCATGCTAAGAAAAAAGAAGAGTTTTCAGCGTTCGATATCTACCAATATATTGCGGATAATCAAAAGGAAGTGTCTTTGGAGGAAGGAAAGGAAGAAGGAGAGCAGAATGTAGAGGGGCTGATTAAGTATCTCAATCAGGCAAAAAAACAAGTCTTTATTTTTTCAGGAAATCTCTCTTTGGTGAATCTCAAGAGGAAAGATGCAGATCTCTTCGCTTGCCTGGAACAGTTAGTAAAGCAGAAAATATCAATTAAGATTATAGCACGAGTGGACATTGCGGGTAAAGAAAATGTGGAGAAGATGTTGTCTCTGAATTTTAAGTATGGAAAAGAAATGGTGGAAATTCATCATCGTGATCAACCCTTAAGAGCATTCATTATAGATAACAAAGTCATTCGCATAAAAGAAGTAAGTGAACCCACGGGAAAGATACATGAGCTGAACAAAAGAATGTTTATCTACTACACTATTAAAGATAAAGAATGGACTGAATGGCTGACAAGACTCTTCTGGAAGATGTTTTCGACAGCGATTGCAGCAGAAAAACGTCTGGAAGAAATGAGAAAAATTCTCTAAACAGCATCTTTTTATAGGAAACAACAATCCTCAACATATGCACTTTCCCAAGGTAAAAAATCGATTCTTTTTAGCGCCTATGGTGGATGTCAGTAATCTAGCCTTCAGACTCTTATGCAGAAAATATGGTGCATCCATGGCTTATACAGAGCAGTTATCCTCTTTAGCTATTCTCAGAGAAAATACCAGAACGTTAAAATTAGCAGAAACTAATGAGCAAGATAAGCCTGTAGGACTGCAATTGTTTGGTCGTAATCCAGAAACGCTGGTAGAGGCGGCAAACAAACTCAAAAAGAATTTCGATGTCATAGATTTGAATCTAGGTTGCCCATCAAAAAAAATAGTTGCGCAAGGATATGGATCAGCTTTGTTAAAAGAAAAAGATAAAATCAGAGAAATCATTGAAGCATTAGTCAGTGGAGTCAACAAACCCATCACAGTCAAGATGCGTTCTGGCTTTCAAAAAGTAGATGCTCTGGAATTAATCAGAGTCGTTGAAAAAGCAGGAGCATGTGCTTTAACCATCCATGCTAGAACACAGGAGCAGCAATACTCAGGAAAAGCAGATTGGAATCTCATCAAGCAAGTGAAACAAGCAGTAAGTATCCCGGTTATTGGCAATGGCGATGTAGACAGTCCGCAAAAAGCGCTGCAATTATTGGAAGAGACTAAGTGTGATTATATCATGATCGGCCGTGCCGCGCAGCATAATCCTATGATTTTCAAGAATATACTTCATTTCGAAAAGACTGGTGAACTGTTGGAACAAACAGCCCAAGAGAAACTAGCTCTCTGTGTTGAATATACTAATCTCGATACAGAAGGCTCTTTTGTCCGTTTAAAGCAGATGTGCCAATATTTCACCAAAGGAATTATTAACGGCGCTAGGCTTCGGGAAAAGCTCAATACAGCAAGGTCAAAAGAGGAGGTGCTAGGCATTTTAAAGAATTTAATTTTTTTAGTATAACCCTCATTATGATTCTCCAATTCTAGGTTTTAACAAAGCGCTATCATATTCTTGAAGAACGTCTTTGCGTGTTCTATGCTTTCTTTTGCAGGCTCTTTGTTTGCTTGTGGCATTGTTCTGTAGGTAAACTCTCCTCTTTTCTTTTTTTCCTTTTTGAAAATTCCCAGCAGATATTCCGCTCGAACTATTGCTTCTTGATATATTTTAAGGAGTTCAACACTGAGTTCTCCACTTTCAACAAACTTTTTGAATTCATCAAATGCTTTTTTGTGCTCTTCTGGAGCAGATACTTCGATTCCTTTTTTTGATAGATATGCTTTTGCTCCATAGAGGATGCTGTAGTAACTATGTGCAATTACTGCGCTGAAGTATGTTTCTGGTTCTTTAATTTTGAATGTTTCTTTTTGTATTACTGGCTCTTCGCTTATCATAAATATTATTTCTGCAAGTTTTATCTCGTTTTCTGCCCTATGAATATACAATTTTGAATCCATTGTTCATCCCATCCTGAAGTATTGAATAAAATATCATGGGATTATGAATTGCAAGATGCTTATATGCTATCTGTTTTCCCAAATTTTCATGTTTGTCTTTTAACATCTGGAGCATTTCATCTTTTGTGATAACATGGGCATCTATTTTTAAAATAGATTTGAGCTCAGCAGATTTCATAGATAATTCACAATTCTTTTTGTCTTCTGCAGAATTCACAAAGATCGCGATATCTAAGTCTGATTTTTCTTTTTGCTTCCCTTCCGCATATGACCCAAAAATTACAATAGATACAAAATCTATGTTTGATAGTTCTTCTCTAATTATATTTAAACTTTTTTTAACTAGGTTAGAGATTTTCTCTTTTATAATTATATCAAAATATGAAAAAACTGCGCTATTATCTATATTTAGAGCATACAAAATGATGTTCCCAACCTCTCTTTTTTTAACAAGATCTTCTGCGAGAAATTTTACAACTGCTATTTGAATAATTGAATTTGATTTTTCTTTTGAGTAGTCTTTTATCTCTTTGTAAGTCAACTCTTGATAGGGGTTTCTCAAAAATGCTTCAAATATCTTAATCTGTTTGGGTGTTAACATCTCAATACCTTTTTTATAGTACGAACATACCTAAATTAAGGTATTATATAAAGTTTTCGATTAAAAAAATAAAAAAGCGAAACTGTTGCCTCGCATGTTTTGTTTCCTACACCCCTATGTTTTCGCCTTAGGAAGCTAGCTAAGAGTAGCTACAGCGCACTTTCTAATCCACTATATCAGGCCACCGTCGCTAAACAACAGATCAAAAAACGAGGAAGAAATGTCAAACTTAGGGATTAACTCCTCAGTGACTTTGCAGCGCTTTTTTGAAAAATAAATAATAACTACTTATAAGTAACTACTAATAGAAAGATTTATATACAGTAGTCCCGATTGAAAATAATAAGTATTCATATCTTTCAAATTAAGGAGATCAAATTATGGGTAAAAAAATTAGACGATTGGGCATTGCAGTGGCAGGTTTAATGCTAGGAACTTGTTCTGTAGTTTCAAGCGAATACATGGATTTGCCAGGGTTCTCTGACAAAGTTGAGGCTGGTAGAACAAAGAATGGTGTTGCAACTGTAGTCGCAGGCATACTTGGTCAAAAGATTTATGATCATGCAAAAATAGACATAACCATTAAAAAAGCATGGTTTTCAGACGCAAGAGTTACTGGAGAATCGACTCAACACGGCATAGACACCTATGTTCCTCTTTGGCTTACAAGCGCTCATTTTACTGCTCATAACAATGAAGGAAGACTGGAGGGAGCAGTAAGCAAATCTGAATTTGACTGGAGAGTAAAGCAGTCATCCGACGATACCTATGAGATCGCAAGATGGGGGCCTAAATTTGACAGTCGTGTTCGGCTAGTTATAAAGGACGGAAAAATAGAAGGAAACTATGTTAGAGATGGTCCTAATTTCGATTGGCAGATAAAAGGAACATATGATAAACAAGGAAATATTGTTTGTGAGATTGATGGTCCTTTATGTCTTGGAATCACGCTCGAAGGAAAAATAAACAGGGAGAAATAAACAATGACAATAACAAACAACAACGAGGTAATAAAATGATTATTGCATATGATCCAGACTTAAAAACACAGGCTTTTTTTGAAAGCGCACATACTCTAAGAAAATTAGGAATAAATTTACCCCCAGCAGTTTTAGCACAGGTTCCATTGGGAGAAATACAAGATCCTATATTAGCATTTGATACAGCGGGCATTAGTAATTTACCTAATGGAAACCTTATCGCACATCTTTTTCAAAGACCCGACTTACAAGTAATGACTTCTTATTTGTAATGCGAGAAAACTACTTACTTCAGTAAGTGGATGAATCGCATTCTATTTGAATTCTAAAAGAATAAAAAACACGGCGGGCGAAGCCT